>JAUWXH010000092.1 GCA_030616465.1 Planctomycetota bacterium
GCCGGCTGACTATAAAGGGCTAACCCGCTGGCCACCACCGCCTGAAGGCGGCGGCAACAACTGACCGGCTGAAGCCGGTCCCGACTCGGCCCAGCCGCGGCTGCCCTCGTGGAACTTCTTGGTGCCGACGTAGCTCAGGCCGGTTGCGCAGCGCGGGCAAACCATCGGGTCCGGTTTTCTCGTGCGCGCCATCGTAACCTACACCAATAGCCCGAATCTCTCACCACCAAGACACGAAGGCACGAAGGGAAACTGTATTCTTCCGGGCGATCCCGGTCTTGGGGGAGGTGAACGTCCGTGACAGCGTGTTCCTTCCGGCGCGCGACTCGCTCAGCGCTAACCCCTTCCGGCACAGCCCTTTGTGTCTTGGTGCCTTTGTGGTTGATGAATCACGCAGGATAGTCCTCGTCGTGAAACCACAAGCATAACGCCTGTGTCACGCGCTGTGTCAGGAGCCCTCACCCGCCGGAGTCAGTTCAGTCACCCGGGCCGGTCAGCTTCCTGCCGCAGCGGGCGCAGTAGCGAGCCCGCCTCGGGTTGACGTGTCCGCAATCTTCAGCGGGACAGATGCGGTTGTACCTAGGGTTCTGCGGATCGCTACGTCCCAGCAACGCCCAGATCCACAGCAACACGCCCACGATCAGGATCAAAATGACGATGCTGGGCACCACGCCGGTTCCTTTCTGCTCCGAGCCACAGGTAGGATACCGCGCCCGATGGCACGCCGCGCTTAGAAACCACCGTCATTTGTCGAGCCCCGTGGGCAGCGGGTTGGGTACCTCTACAGCGCAACACACGCTGGTGGTACCATACGCCCCACGAAAGGAGTGAGCAGAACCATGATCAAGCTGGGCGTGAACATCGACCACGTAGCCACGGTGCGGCAGGCCCGCCGGACCGACGAACCCGATCCGGTGTGGGCGGCGGTGGAGGCCGAGCTGGGCGGGGCCGACGGGATTACCTTCCACCTGCGCGAAGACCGCCGCCACATCAACGACCGTGACGCGGAACTGCTCAAGCAGACCGTCGCCGCCAAGCTCAACATGGAGATGTCGATCAACACCCAGATCGTGCGGATCGCGGTCAAGCTGAAGCCGGATCAGTGCACGCTGGTGCCGGAACGGCGTGAGGAAGTCACCACCGAGGGCGGGCTGGACGTGGTGCGTCTGCGGCGGCGGATCGGCCCGGCGGTCAAGAAGCTCAAACGGGCCGGGATCATCACCAGCGCGTTCATCGAGCCGGAGGAAAGACAGGTGGTTGGCTCGGCCCGCTGCGGTTTCGACGCGGTCGAGCTCTGGACGGGCGGGTACGCGCACGCAAAGACCGAAGCGGCGGCCGACGAGGAGCTCATCAAGCTGATGGAGGCTATGGATGTCGGGCACGACCACGGGCTGATCGTGCACGCGGGCCATGGGCTGACCTACCGCAACGTGCAGGCGTTGGCGGCGATCAGCGAGTTCGCGGAGTTCAACATCGGGCATAGCATCGTGTCGCGGGCGGTGCTGGTGGGCATGCGTACAGCCGTGCGGGAAATGAAAGAGCTGCTGCGAATCGCCGCCCAGCCGGACCTCGCGCTGCTCGAAGCCGAGGAGCTGATGCCGCCCGGGAAAACCCAATGACGATTCACCCCACCGCGATCGTGGACAAGACCGCCGAGATCGATCCGACGGCCGAGGTGGGTGCGTACGCCGTCATCGAAGCCGGCGTGCAGATCGGTCCGCAGACGCGCGTTTATCCGCACGCGTACATTGCCGGCGGGACGCGGCTCAGCCGCGGCTGTCAGATTCACCCGTTTGCCGTTGTCGGCCACCACCCGCAGGATCTCGCCTGGGACGGTTCGCCGAGCTACACCGTCATCGGCGACGAGACGGTGATTCGCGAGCACGCGACGATCCACCGCGGGACGATCCCGGAGAGCACGACCGTCGTCGGCAAACGCTGCTACATCATGTCCACCGGCCACGTGGGGCACAATTGCGTCATCGGCGACGAGGTCAAGATCGTTAATGGCGGTCTGCTGTCCGGGCACGTGCAGGTCGGCGACAAGGCCTTCATTAGCGGGAATGCTTCGGTCCATCAGTTCGTGCGCATCGGCGAGCTCACGATGATCGGCGGCCTATCCCGCGTGCCCAAAGACGTGCCGCCGTTCATGACGGTCGCTCCGGCCGGCATCGTCGGGCCGAACGTTGTGGGGCTGCGCCGGGCGGGGCTGACCGCGGAAGAACGCCACGAGATCCGTACCTGCCACCGTGTGCTGTTCTGCTCCGAATTGCATTTCCCCGAGGCGGTCGAGCGCGTCGCGAAGATGGTGCGGACCGATCCGGGTCGACGGCTGGTCGAGTTTCTGCGGGCCCCGTCGAAGCGCGGGTTCATGCGACTCAAACGCCGTGCCGGCGCCGACGGCGATTCCGATGGCGTCCTTCCGTGAAGATCCTCATCGCTCCGGACAAATTCAAAGACGCATTGGATGCTCAGGGCGTGGCCGAGGCGCTGGCGGCCGGCGTGCGACAAGCCTGTCCGTCGGCGGAGATCGTCGTTTGCCCAATGGCCGACGGCGGCGAGGGAACCGGGCGCCTGCTGGCCGAAGCGGCCGCTGCCCAACAGCGTACCGGCCGCGTGCGCGACCCGCTGGGACGCGAGCGCGACGCGCGCTGGTGGTGGGACGAGCAGACAGCCACTGCGATCATCGAAATGGCCGAGGCCTCGGGACTGAACCTCCTGACCGAAGCCGAACGCGATGCCACCCGCACCACCAGCTACGGGACCGGTCAACTCATCCGGGCGGCAATCGACGCCGGCGCGCGAAATGTGACCCTTTGCGTCGGCGGGTCGGCCACGGTGGACGGCGGGGCCGGGTGCCTGCAAGCACTCGGTTGGGAACTGATCGACCAGACGGGCGAATGCATCCGCGAGCTCGCGGCGGGCGGGACACTCGAGCGGATTAGCGAAATCAAGCCGCCCGAGCGGGTTCCAAGACTGAACATCGAGGTTTTGTGCGACGTGGACAACCCGCTGCTGGGGCCGCGTGGAGCAGCGGCGGTCTTCGGGCCGCAAAAGGGCGCCTCGCCAGCGCAGGTGCGCGCGCTCGAAGCCGGCATGCGGAACTGGGCGGCGGTGTTGGCCAAGCACACCGGCCACGAGGTGAGCGATTTGCGCGGGGCGGGGGCGGCCGGCGGGTTACCTGCGGGCTTGGCCGCGGCTCTGGGGGCGAAGCCTACACGCGGCTTCGACGAGGTCGCCCGGCGACTCGGCTTGCCTGCAAAGCTCGCCGGCTGCGACCTGTGCCTGACTGCTGAAGGGTGTATCGACGAGCAAACCGTCGGCGGAAAGGTTATCGCCGGCGTGGCCGAGCTCGGGCGCCAGGTGGGCGTGCCGGTGGTTGCGTTGGTCGGCGACGTGCGGCCGCCAGCGGGGCAAACCGTCGTACAACTCGCGCGGACGGTGGGGCTGCGCGAAATCGTGGTTGTCACGCCGCCTAATACGCCGACTGAAGCCGCGCTGGCTGCCGCCGCGGATAACCTGCGTACAGCGGTGCGGCGGTTCCTGCAACGTGCGGACTGAGGCGCGTGCGAATGCTCGAAGCGGTCGATGTAATCATGGCGCTGCTTGCGTTCGGCCCGGCACCGACGCAGGCCGCCCTGCAAACATTGGAGCCGATTTGGACGCGGCAGCTCGAGCAGCGGATCGAATGGGTCGCCGCGGTGGGCGATTCAACGTCACCGGCGTTGCTCGTCTGCACATCCACGGCCGCATTGCTGGTGATCGAGACGGAGACCGGGCGGACGCGGTTTTCTACACCGGTCCAGGCCGGGCCGGGCGTTCGCCTGGCAGATGGTGAAACGGGCGACACCGTGTATTGCTACGACCGGTTCAGCGCCTACGCGTTGACGCTGCGCGGGAGCCCGACGGCGAGACACGCGGCCGGTCCGCTGCTCTGGCAGGCGGGCGAGTGGGCGCTGCCACCCGCGGGATACCGGGGCGATCCTGAGTTCCTCACGCGTGTCGTGGCGGGTTGTGCGACCCGGTTCGGGCTGCTGGTGGCGCGCTCCGACGGGCGGGTCGCGTTGCTGGCACGCGAGAACGGGCACGTCCGTTGGGATTGCCGCTTGCCGCGACTGCCCGACTGCCGTCTGCACGTTTGCGGCGGGACGGCGGCCCTGGTTTTCAAAGAGGCTGATGAACTGAAGGCGGCCTTCTTCGAGCTCGATAGCGATCACCCACAGCCCGTGGTCCGGACGCTCGGCGATACCTGGCCGATCTGGACGAAGCTGATCTCAAACCAGCGACTGGTGGCCGTGTGGCCCAACCGCGTCGTCGTCAGCAAGCCTGGCGGTCCGGCATTCAGCCTCTACCCGGCTACTCGTGATCTGCTCCGCGCAGCGGTAGTCGACGTCTACACCCCAGGCAACGTCGATATGCGTGTTCCCGCCGTCCATCAAGCAGGGCGTCCGGCGCTACTGCTGTTCGGAGCCGGTGGAGCATGGCTCAGCGCCCTCGACTTATCGACTGGTGATTGGGCCTGGACAGACCTGCTGGGACCACAGTCTTCGCTCCTAGTCAGCCAACTCCGCGTCCACGACGACCTCGTGATCGTCAGCACCTCACGTTCCTTTCGCGTATACCGAGCAGCCACAGGTCGCAGGGTAGCCGGACGATACTGGACAGGGAGAGCGCATCTGCTCGCGGCAACGGTCGCCGGCGAGGCCGCCTACGGCCTTTATAGAAAGCCGACCTCGGCAGCAGCGGCGCAGGCTGAAGAACGCCTCGTGCTGATACGCGCAGCATTCCGGCAGACCGAGGGACACCACCCCAATGTGCTCGACAATCAGCAGGCCACCACGCGACCTGGCGCTGCTCCGACCGGCTACCGCCTCCGATCGGCGACGTCCCCGCGTCAGATCCTGTGGACGCGTCGGCACTTGGTGCTGGTTGAGCAAAAGCGCCTGCGGGCCTATACACTCCCGTAAGGGCGCTCGGAACGTTTGCCCGAACGGGCGCCGCCTGTGTGGGAGGAAACTATGGCGGACACGGTGCAGTTTCGACTGGTGGATGCGTTTGCCGAAACGCCCTTCACCGGCAACCCGGCCGGCGTGGTGCTGGATGCCGACCGGCTGAACGACAAGCAGATGCAAACCGTCGCGCGGGAAATCAACGCCAGCGAGACGGCGTTCTTGTCTCGGGCCAACGACCTGCACCGCCCGGCGATCCTGCGCTGGTTCACGCCGACAACGCAGGTCAGCTTCTGCGGGCATGCGACCTTGGCCGCCGCCCACGCCTGGTCAGAGGCGGTCGGCCTGAAATGGATGCTGGCCAAACCGGACGCGAAGCTGGTGTTCGAGACCGCTGCCGGACTGCTGACGCTGCATCCCGAGCTGCCCTCGGCCGACGCGGAGGGGCCGTTGTGGTGGCTGCAAATGCCCGACCCGTCGTTGCGGGCGGACAACACCAACCCGAAGCGGACGTGCGAGCTGCTCGGGTTGACGCTCGACGATCTGGAGCCCGGCGTTCCGATCATGCGGACGCGGGACGAAGACCTGATCCTCCTGATCCGGTCCTGGCAGCGGCTGAATGAGATGCGGCCGAACTTCCACGAGTTGGCCCGGTGGTCCACCCGGCACCGTATCCGCGGCTACTGCGTCGCCACGCTCAACACGCTGAGCAAGGCCACGACGATTCACTCGCGATTCTTTGCCCCGGCGGTCGGCGTGCCAGAAGACCCGGTGACCGGCAGCGTGCACGGCCCACTGGCCACGCTGCTGGTCGTCAACGAGCTGGTGCCGCACGCCCGGGGCCGGTCGGCGTTGAACTGCGTGCAGGGGCAGCCCGGCGGGCGCGCCGGGCTGGTGCGAGCGCTGGTCGAATCCACGCCGCAGGGTTACCGCGTCTCCATCGCCGCCCGTTGCCACACGACACTAACCGGCGAACTGCGCCTCCCGCCAGCGTGACGGCGCCAACTGGGTGGCTCGGGCATCTTGCCCGAGTTACACGGGCACCGGCGCCCGTGCCACAGAGCCTGGTTGCGAGAGATCGAGCACTTGAATACCCTTGCGTTTTCAGAAAGTGAAGGTATCTGACGATGGGCAAGCTATTCCTCGGCGTGAATCTGGAGTTCGTCCGCCACGACGACAAGCCGTTCAAGTGGGGTGTCGAGAAGGCGGCCGAGCTGGGCTACGAGTATGTTGAGCCGATGGTCCACTGGGGCCGCGAACTGCTCAGCGAGGCCGGCTACTTTCACAGTGTTTCGATGCTCGACGATCCGTATCGCGTCAGACGGGCGTGCGAACGGGCCGGCGTGAAGCTCTCCGGGCTCTCGACGCATACGCCGCTGTGCTAGCCGGAGATCAGCACCGAGTATCTGAAGCAGGCGATCCGGTTTGCGGCCGAGTGCGGCGCCCCGGTGGTGAACACCGACGAGGGGCCCAAGCCCGCGTGGACCAGCGAAGAAGAAGACCACGTGCTGATGCGTTACGTGCTGAAGGAAGCGGCGGCGGTCGCCGAGCCGCGCGGCATCCTCATCGGCCTGGAGCCGCACCAGCAGTACTCGCGGCACCCGGACGGCCTCGATCGCATCTGGCAGCTCGTCGATTCGCCGGCGATCGGCATCAACTTCGACACGGGCAACAGCTACCTCTGCGGCCACGACCCATACGGGTGGCTCGAACGCGTGATGGGCCGGCTCGTGCACCTGCACGCTAAGGACATCTCCATCGAGCAGTCCGGAGCCGAGCGCGGCAAGGTGACCGGCACGCCGGTGGGTTGTGCGTGCGGCGACGGCGTGATCGACTGGAAACGCGTAATCGAACTCATCCGCGAGAAGGCCGAACGCGATATCGTGCTCAGTGTCGAGTGCGGCACGGTCGATCAGGCCCGGCGCAGCATCGAGCACCTGCGCGGCCTGCTGGCCGGATGAGGCCCCGGCAGGGAGAAGCGACCATGTTGGCAACGGCTTTCGCGGCGCACCTTGCGCTGCTGGCGATTCCGGCAGTTCCCGACCAGACTACGACACCCCCTCGCGAGGAGCCGGCGGAAAAGGACCGCTTACAGGTCCAGGTTGACGCCACGGAGATCACACTCAAGCGCGGCGCGCGGACGGTCCTTCACTACCGATACACGGATGTGCCGTTCAAGCCCTACGTGCGCGCAATGTACTCGCCCACTGGCTTGAACGTCTTGCAGGACACGCCGCCAGATCACCTCCACCACCACGGCCTGATGTTCGCGGTCGGTGTTGACGACGTCCACTTCTGGGCCGAGGACAGCCGTGCGGGCAAGCAGATGCACACGAACACGAGTGTGGACGTGCACGACGATGCCGCCACC
>JAUWXH010000237.1 GCA_030616465.1 Planctomycetota bacterium
GAGGAAGTGGGCCACGTGCCGCTCTATGTGGGTCATGTTGGTGTTCCAGTAGTCCTGGAACTGGTGGAGCTGGTCGCCCGTGTTGTCCTGATCCCACGGGTCGTCGGCGTCGGGCCAGAGGCGCAGAAAGACGATCTCGAGCCGCACGTTCAAGTCGCGCGTGTAGATCTCGGAAGTCGCTCCCGTCAACAGCGCGGCATACGCTCCCGACGCGTCCGTATCACCGCCGAATAGGTCACCGGTAAATTCCCAGTCCGTCTCCAGGGCGATTTCGCCGACCCGACAGGGTGCGTCGCGCAGGCTCTGGTCGCCACGCCCCTGCGATCGAGCCTCGGCCCACAGCAGCGCTCCCGGGATATACACCTGGTCGCTGTAGCACTGCCACTCGCACCAGTCGATCGTTCCGGGCGGGAGCGTCGTCAGGTTGTAGACCACGGTGTCGTGGCCTTCGGCGTACCTCCCGCTCGAAACGACGAACACTTCCTTGCCGAGCTCGACGAAGCCGTTGCAGCCGTGCGGTGAGAGGCCGAGGAAGACCGTCGATCCCGGCTCACCGACCACCTCACCGCCAAACAACAACACGTCCGGGCGCTGGGCCGGCACATCCCCGCGATCCGTTGCGAGTACGACCCGGGCATCGGGGGCGAAAACCTCGATGCGATCCACAATCAGGTCCGCCGAGCGGGTTTCGCTCAGCGGGAAGTCCCTCAGCAACGCGCTATCCGCCAGCTTCAGCTCTTCGTACCTCTGGCGATCGAGGACCAGCCGCGTCGCGACCGCGTCGGAATCGCCCTCGATGACCCGCAGCGGGGAGTCGCTGACGACCAGCTCGGCGGTGGCCGCGTCGGCCGTGCCGCAACAACAACCCACCGCCAGGCACGCGGTCAAGGCAGTGGCACGTACCACGCACGTCACTCTGCTCGATAGTGGATTCACGGTCGCCTCCTTCCAATTGGGGGATCTCGCTTAGGGGCCTTCCCTGTGCACCAGCACTCTGCCATGAAGGCTCGCCCTGGCTCAAAATCCAGTATAGCGGTAACCCGTTGAGAGTCCAAGATCATTTGCCGGAGAGTGCAGACCGCCGATGCCTGCCACAGACGCCGGCCGCGGTGTTCGGGTATGCTATCCGCCGGTTTGACGTGGGTTTCCAATGCGGAGAACATGCTATGAACGAATCACGTCGGCGGTTTTTGCAGCAAGGCATGGCGATGGGGGCCCTGGCCGCTCTGTGCCTGCGCGATGACGCGATCCAACGGGTGTGGGCCGCGCGGCAGCGGGCCGGCAACCGGTCGCCGGAGGAGCTCGCGCAGGACGAGGACTTCTGGTTCCGCATCCAGCAGGCGTTCGACATCGATCGCAGCATAATCAACCTCAATAACGGGGGCGTCTGCCCCTCGCCGCGGGTGGTCATGGACGCGCTGCGCCGCCACCTCGAATACTCGAACAACGCCCCCTCGCGAACGATGTGGCGCGTGCTCGATCCGGAGGTGGAGACGGTCCGCGAACGTCTCGCGCGGTCGTTCGGCTGCTCGCCGGAAGAGATGGCCATCACGCGCAACACCAGCGAGGCAATGGAAATCTGCATCCAGGGGATGGATCTCGAACGCGGCGACGAAGCCTTGACCACCGACTTGGACTATCCGCGGATGATCAACACGTACAAGCAGCGCGAGCTGCGCGAGGGCATCGTGTTGAAGTCGGTGCCGGTCCCGGTGCCGGTAAACGATCCGGCCGAAATCGTCGCAGCGTTCGCCGGCGGCATCACACCGAAAACGCGCGTGCTGCTGTGCTGCCACATGATCTTCCTGACCGGGCAGATTTTCCCGATCCGCGAGATTTGCCGCCTCGGGCGTGAGCACGGGATTCCGGTCATCGTGGACGGCGCCCACGCGTTTGCCCACTTGGCATTCAAGCGCGACGATCTGGAATGCGACTACTACGGCACCAGTCTGCACAAGTGGCTGACCGCCCCGATCGGCACCGGCTTCTTGTATGTCCGTCAGGACAAGATCGAGTCGCTCTGGCCGCTGATGGCCGCCGCCGAGCCACGCAGCAAAGACATCCGCAAGTTCGAGGAGATCGGCACGCACCCAGCAGCGAACCGGCTGGCCGTCTCGGAAGCGCTCACGTTCCACAACGGCGTCGGCCCGCAACGCAAGGAGGCCCGTCTGCGCTACCTGCGCGACCGCTGGGCCAAGCGGGTCATGCAGGACAAGCGCGTCAAGCTCTTCGTGCGGCTGGAGCCGGAGCACTCTTGCGGCCTCACCACGTTTGCGATCGAGGGCGTCGACAACGACAAGCTGGTCGAGCACCTCTGGAACAAGCACCGCATCTACACGATTCCCATCAACCATGACGCGGTGAAGGGCGTTCGCGTGACGCCGAACGTCTATACGACGCTCGAAGAGATTGATATGTTCTGCGAGGCGGTCGAGGACGTGCTGGCCAACGGCCTGCCGGCCTAGCGTTTCGCCCGCCGGCCGCACGCGTGCAGCCGTCACGCGGTATAATCGGGACAGCGGGAGATGAGCCGTGACGAACGAATTCACCGCGATATTCGAGAAAGACGGCGACTGGTACGTCGGGTACTGTCCCGAGGTGCCCGGTGCCAACGGACAGGGCCGGACCGTCGAAGAGTGCCGCGACAGCCTGATCGAGGCGATCCGCCTGATCCTCGCGGACCGCCGGGAACAGGGTTTGGCCGGCGTGCCGAGCAACGCCATCCGCGACACGGTGATCGTGCGGTGAAGCGGAGTGCCCTGTTGCGCCATTTGCGCCGGCACGGTTGTGTCCTCAAGCGTGAGGGAACACGCCATTCGTTGTGGATGAACCCGGCCAACGGCGCGGTCGAGACGGTCCCTCGCCACAACGAGATCCCCGAGGGATTGGCTCGGAAAATCTGCACGGGTTTGCAGGTGCCCAAAGCGTGAGACGCCGCCCCTTCGCGGGCGCTGTCGCGAGAGAACACATAAGCTGAGTGGCCATCATGAGCGATACTGACTTCGACGTGAGTTCGATCGACGAGGCTTACCAAGGCCCGTTGGCGCGCCTGGCACATGAGCTGCAAGCAGTCGCCGGCGACAACCTGCTGGGTCTTTCCGGCTTCGGCGGGTGCGTGACCGGGGACACGTTTTATGCCGAGGTGCCCGCCCGCACCGTGGCAGTGCTGGATCATGTTGACCTGGAGATGCTGGACCGGCTCGCGGCGGAGGGGGCCCGGTTCGGCCAACAGCGGGTCAGCGCCCCGCTGATCATGACGCCGCCGTACATTCGGGCATCGTGCGACACGTTTCCACTGGAGCTGCTGGAGATCCAGCAACTGCACGCGCTGATCTGGGGACACGATCACTTCGCCGAGCTGACGTTCGAGCGCAGCGACATCCGCCTGCATTGCGAGCGCGAGCTGAAGAGCGAGCTGATCCAACTACGGCAGGGGCTGCTCTCGGTCGCCGGCCGGCACAAGGCCCTCTACGACCTGTGTCTGGCATGCGCGGACCGCAGCATCCGTGTCCTGCGCGGCGTGC
Organism: Planctomycetota bacterium; assembly: GCA_030616465.1. GTDB lineage: Bacteria > Planctomycetota > Phycisphaerae > UBA1845 > Fen-1342 > JAUWXH01. Next base: position 3,525 of record JAUWXH010000237.1, read on the forward strand.
TTCAGCTCAAAGACGCGCTGCCGCCGCCACGGCTGGTCCATGAAGTCGTCGCCCGGGCGGTGGAGGTGACGCGCGTCGAGCTCGACACGCTCAAGAACATGCTGGCGGGCGACGCGCACAGCAGCCTGCCCGTCTTCCAGCGCTTCTACGCGGAAGTGGAAGCGTTGGCGAGCCACGTGGACGCGTTGGACGACACGCCGGCCGCCGGCCGCTAGCGGGGTGATTCCAAGAATGACGCGGAGTTGTAATGTGAAGCCGCTGAATCCGGTCGTACCATCGACGAATCCAATGATGATGGGAGACTCGAATCGTCGTGTGTGCAGGCCCGCCGGGCTCGCGGCCTTGGCGGCGGCTGTTGCGCTGGCCGCTCTGCCCGCGGCCCGCGCGCAGGTCCTGCCGGAGCCGCGCAACCACGTGGAAGACCACGCCGGCGTGATCAACCGCGGCGTCTGGGCCAAGCTCGATGCTTTCCTGACCGAGCTGGAACAGAAGACCGGTTTTCAGATGATCGTGCTCACGATCTACACGACCGGCGGCGTGCCCATCGAGGAGTACGCCCTGAAGCACGCCGAGGCCTGGAAGCTCGGCCAAAAGGGCAAGGACAACGGTGTTCTGGTGGTCATCGCCGTGAAGGATCGACGCTACCGCATCGAGAACGGCTACGGGGCCGAAGGGGTCTTGCCGGACGCACTCTGCGACGCAGTCGCCCGACAGTACTTCGTGCCGAACTTCAAGCGCAAGGATTACTCCAGGGGGATCTACGAGGGCGCGCTGGCCCTGGCGAACAAGGTTGCCGCAGACGAGGGCGCAACTATCAGCGGGATGCCGGTGCGCCAGGTATCTCAGCGTGGCGGACGGCACCGCACCGGGGCAGGCCGTGTGATGCCATGTTTCTCCTCCTTGCTGCCGCTGATCATTATCTTCTCCATCATCAGCGCCCTGACACGCCGCCGACACGGACACCGCGCGTGGGGCGGCGGGATTTCACCCTGGTGGCTGTTGCTTCTGCTCGGCAGTGGCAGCCGGCGCTCCTACGGGGGCGGGTTCGGCGGCGGGGGTTTCGGGGGCGGGTTCGGCGGGGGTAGCTTCGGCGGCGGGGGCGGGGGTGGCTTCGGCGG
>JAUWXH010000504.1 GCA_030616465.1 Planctomycetota bacterium
CGGGCGCGCAGGCCCTTGATACGCCCGGTGGGCCAGGCTTTCGGCAGGGCCGGCAGCAGTTGGATCTCGCCCGTATGGCTTTGCAGCAGCATTTCGGCGATGCCGGCGGTGCCGCCGAAGTTCCCGTCGATCTGAAAGGGCGGGTGATTGTCGAACAGGTTGGGCAACGTGGAGTGGGCCAGGAGCGCGTGTAGGTTCTCGTGCGCTTTGTCACCCTCCTCCAGGCGTGCCCAGAAACTGACGATCCAGGCCCGGCTCCAGCCGGTGTGTCCGCCGCCGTGGGTCAGCCGGTATTCCAGGGACTTGCGGGCGGCGGCGGCGAGCTCCGGCGTGCCACGCAGCGTGATCTGTCGCCCGGGGTGCAGGGCGAACAAGTGCGACATGTGGCGGTGGCCGGGCTCGGGCTCATCGTAGTCCTCGATCCACTCCTGAAGCCGGCCGGTCTTGGCGCTGATCTGAAGGGGGCCAGACGGCCGAGGGCTGATTGCAGTTCGGCGCGCAGCGACTGGTCGATGTCCAGTGTCTTGGAGGCCTCGATGCAGTTCGTGAACAGGTCGTGAATGATCTCGAGGTCCATGGTGGCCGCGTAGGTGAATATGGAAGCCGTGCTATCGGGCTTGCGGAACGAATTCTCCGGCGAGTGCGACGGGTTGGTTACCAAGCGACCTTGCGGATCCTCGATCAAAAAGTCGAGCAGGAACAACGCCGCCTGCCTCATAACCGGGTAGGCGTCGCGGGCCAGGAATTCCTTGTCCTGGGTGAACAGGTAGTGTTCATACAGGTGTTGGCAGAGCCAGGCTGCGCCCATCGGCCAGATGCCCCACACCCCGTCGGCCGGGGTCGTGAAGCCGAAGATGTCGCTGAGGTGATGGGCGACCCACCCGCGGTAGCCGTAATGAGTCCTGGCGGTTCGGCGGCCCGAGCGGACCAGGGATTTCGTGTAGTCGAACAGGGGCAGGTGGCATTCCGGCAGGTTGGTCACCTCCGCCGGCCAGTAGTTCATCTGAAGGTTGATGTTGAGGTGGTAGTCGCTGTTCCAGGGGGCCTTCAGGTGCTCGTTCCAGAGGCCCTGGAGGTTGGCCGGCAGGCAGCCGGGGCGGGAACTGCCCATCAGCAGATATCTGCCGAACTGGAAGTACAGACCGACGAGCTGCGGGTCGTCCGCCCCCTCGCGTACGCGCGCCAAGCGCTCGTTGGTGGGGAGCTCGGCAAGGTCGCTCGGGCCGAGATCGATCTCCACCCGGCGGAAGAGCCGGCGGTGATCCTCCAGATGGGCGGCGCGCAGCGCCTCGTACGACTTCCCGGCGGCCCGGAGGTGCTTGTGGCAGGTCCGCGTCGGGTCTGCGCCGCGATAATCAGTAGCGGCCGCGAGCAGCAAGGTCAGCGTATCGGCCTCTTCGACGTGGAGCGTGCCGTTCTCGTTGATCATTCGGCCGCCCAGTGGCACGGCCAGCACGTGACCTTCGAAGCGGATGCCGACGATCTTGCCGGTTTGGTGATGTCTTCGGGGGATTCGGCCGCGCAGGATCAACGTGTCGGTGCCCGCGCTCAAGCAGACAGCGTCCCGCGGGCGAGTCAGGGTCAACGATGCGTCGATGGAAGCGGGTCGGTCGGCGGAGAGGTGCACGACAATCACCTGATCGGGTGCCGAGCAAAACACTTCACGCGTATACGTCACCCCGTCGGCGCGATAGCGGACCGTGGCGATGCCGCTGTCCAGATCCAGCGAGCGTCGATAGTCAGTGACCTTTTCCGGGCGCGGCGTGCGCAGGTGGAGGTCGCCCAGGGGTTGGTAGGAGTTGATTCGCTGTGGTCGCCCCATGAGGGCCTCGCCGGCAAGCTTCGTCGCTTCCTGGTTCTTGCCTTCAAACAGCAGGCGGCGGACCTCCGGCAAAGCCTTGAGCGCGTCGGGGTTGGTGGTGTCGCGCGGATAGCCGTCCCAGATGGTCTCTTCGTTAAGTTGCAGGCGCTCCCGCCCGATGCCGCCGAACACCATCGCGCCGAGCCGCCCGTTGCCGACCGGCAGCGCCTCGACCCATTGTGTGGCGGGCTCGGTGTACCAAAGGGTCAGCTTGCCGGTGGGCGGTTGGTCGTCAGCGGTCTGCGGGGTCGTAGTGCTGAGGCCGGCCGGTGTGAAGAGGCGGATAGTAATGATGGCAATCAGTACGTG
>JAUWXH010000158.1 GCA_030616465.1 Planctomycetota bacterium
AGGGGGCGCCGGCGGCCCGGGCGACCGCGGGGCTGGTCCTGGCCCAGTGTGCCCCGCAGTACGAATCCGTGCGGACGCGGATCATCGCGACCCTGGCCACAATCCTGCCCGAATGCGAGCCGCGCGAGCAGCAACGCCTGACGTGGGCCCTGGCGAAGCTCACCGGACTGACGTTCGGCGAGGTCAACGCGGACGACGAGCCGGTGGACGTCGGTCGCGACGACGTTCGAGCCGTGCTGAAGTGGGCCCGCGACAGCGAGACCGCGACGCCCGGCCCGTGCAAGACTCCCAGCGCCGCGTACCCCCAGCGGCCGATCCTGGTCCGCCGGGTCGTCACACCGCAACGGCAACTCGAACGCGATCTATGGCAGCAGTTTCAGGCCGGTTGGGCGTCGATGGACGCGGCGTTGGAGCGCTGGCTGGCGGCGGAGCTCGGTTGCACGCCGCGCGTGCTCGCCCGCCTCGACCCCGGTCAGCGCGAGCCCGATTACGCAACCCTGGCCGTTGCGATGATCCTGGTCGCGGAGACCGACGAGCAGGCTGCCCGCGCGCGACTGGAGTTGTGGCACGAGGCGACGGATCAACCTGCCTGGGTCCGCGAGATGGCCTACCTGGCGCTCGGCAGCCTCGACGCGCGCAACGTTCGCTGGCGCAGCGGCTGGCCGGCCGAGTTGAACGTCCGCGTGTACGGCGCGCTCGACCGTGGCGCGCCCGGTTGGGCGCATTTTGGCCGCATTCTTGCCGCCGGCGGGCCGGTGATGCGCGCCCGGCTGGAACGGGCTCGCCCGGCGTCGCTGCCAGGCCGGCTACGAGCTAAACTCCTCGCAGCGGCCGAGCAGGCCGCCCGGCGGCGAGCAGGCGCACGCCGTCCGTGACGGCGGCGGCCGGCTTGTTGGGATACTGAGCATGTTGATTCCGATCGGCACCGACGTTCGCGTCCACAAGGCCCCGCTGGGCAACTGGCTGCTGATCGGCCTCAACGTGTTGATTTACCTGCTGACCAGTGGTGCCGGCGAGGCGTGGGCGGGGCGGACGCACTACACCTTGAACGCCGCCATCCCCGGGCTGAGTCAGTATATCACTTATCAGTTCCTGCACGGCGACCCCTGGCATCTGCTGGGCAATATGCTTTTTCTCTGGATCTTCGGGCATGCCGTTTGTGCCCGCATGGGCTCGCTGGCCTATATCGTCTTTTATCTCGCGGGCGGGGTCTTTGCCGGCACCGTCTACACCGCCTACAACAACCTCCCGCTGCTGGGGGCCTCGGGGGCGATCGCCGCGGTGACCACTGCGTTCCTGGTGCTGTTCCCGCGTGTGCACGTGACCATGCTGCTGTGGATCTTCTTCTACCTGACGACCTTTCAGATCCCCGCGATGATCGTGATCGTCTTCAAGGTCATCCTGTGGGACAACCTCATCGCCCCCTCCTTCGCCCGCGGGATGGAGTCCAACGTGGCGTTTTCGGCGCACCTGGGCGGCTATGTATTCGGGTTCGCGGTGGCGATGCTGATGTTGGCGGTGCGAGCCCTGCCGCGTAACCAGTTCGACATGCTGGCGCTCTGGAGCCGCTGGCGGCGCCGCCGGGGCCTCGGCAGCCCGATCGGCCTCTTCGGGACGCGGATGGCCCGACCGGTCGTGGTGGAGGAGATGGACTCGCGCCCGCTGGAACCGCTGAAGCTCACCCCGGTCGAGCGCTTGCGCGGGGATATTCTGGACCGCCTGGCCGAGCACCAGACGGATGAAGCGGCCGAGATCTATCTGCAACTGACGGAGCTGGACGAAAGCCAGGTGTTGCCGCGGACCCAGCAACTCGAGATCGCCAACCACTTGGCCCAGACGCAGCGTCCGCGACCGGCGGTGCATGCCTACGAGTCGTTTCTGGGGGCCTATCCGACGGCGGTGGACGCCGCGCAAGTGCGGCTGTTGGCCGGCTTGATTTATCGGCGCTACCTGGGAGAGTTCGAGCGAGCCGCGGCCCATCTGCGCGCCGCCCTGGAGGGGCTGACCCTCGAATCGCAGCGCGCCCTGGCTGGTGAGGAACTGCGCCTGGCGGAAGCTTACCTTTCCCGCCCCGACAACGACCACTCCTGACCCTCTGAGCACCGGATATTCAACGCACGGGGTCGCAGCGTCGATACGTGCTACGGGATTGTGCGTCGCCGCGGCGGGAGAGCCGCGCCGTGCCATCGTACGCGCGTGACGCACCACGCGAGCGGCCATGGATATCGCGACGATTATCGGCATCCTGATGGGCGCGGGCCTGGTCGTTTGGGCCATCGCCAGCAAGACGTCCATCGCAACGTTTGTCGACCCGGCCTCGGTCGCCATCGTGCTGGGCGGCACCTCGGCCGCGGCGCTGATCGCGTTCCCGCTCGGGCAGGTGATCAAGATCATGAAGGTGGTGAAGAAGGCGTTCTTCACCCGCCCGGTCGATCCGGTCCGTCATGTCACCAGCATCGTGCGTCTGGCCGAAGTGGCCCGGCGCGACGGGATCTTGAGCCTGGAGTCACACCTGACAGACGGGACCCATGACGAGTTCCTGGTCCGCGGGCTGCGCATGGCCATCGACGGACAGGACCCGGCGGTGATCGAGGCCGCCCTCGACCAGGAGATCGAAACGCTGGTCGAACGCCACGCCAAGGGCAAAGCGCTGTTCGACAACATCGGCAAGTACGCGCCGGCCTTCGGGATGATCGGCACGCTGATCGGGCTGGTGATTATGCTGCAGAACATGGATGATGCCGACGCACTCGGCCCGGCGATGGCGGTGGCATTGATTACGACCTTCTACGGAGCGCTGATCGCCAATCTGTTCGCCATGCCCATCGCCGACAAGCTGGGCGTCCGCAGCGGTCAGGAATTGGCCATTAAACTGCTGATCGTTCGGGGCATCATGAGCATTCAGGCGGGCGACAACCCGCGCATCGTGCAACAGAAGCTAATGGCCTTCCTCGACAACAGACAGCGTGCTATCGTCGAGACCGAGTCCGAGCGGGGCTGAGGTCCAGAAGGTGCTCTGATGGCTGTCAAGAAAAGGAAACCCCAGGTCGCGGCCGGCGCGCCGGCATGGATGGTCACCTACGGCGACCTGGTGACCCTGCTGCTGACCTTCTTTGTCATGCTGCTGGCGATGAGCGAGGTCAAGAAGGACGAGCGCTTCGTCGACTTCATGCAGGCGATCAAGGCGGCCTTCGGCTATGTCGGCGGCGTCCGTAGCATCCCGCCGGACTTCACCCAGATTCCCAGGAACGTGCAACTGGCCAAGCTGCTGATCATTCCGCCGAACCCGCACGACCTCAGTCAGTCGCCGGACGAAGGCTTGCGCGGCAAGCGTCGGCGCGTGACGTACATCCGGGCCGGTAAGCAGTTCGCGGTGGGGAGTCCGGTTTGGTTTCCGCCGCTCTCGGCCGCCTTGGATGAGGCCCAGCTGGCCAAGATCGCCGAGCAGGCCAAGCAACTGGAGGGGCACAGCACGCTGATCGAGGTGCGCGGGCATTGCAGCCGCCTGCCTGCGGAGGACAGCGTGTTCGAGAATCATGCCGACCTTTCCTATCAGCGTGCCCGGGCGGTCTCCCAGGCGCTGGTCCGCTTCGGGCTCGCTCCAGAGCGTATCACGCTGGTGGCGGCCGGCACCATTCAGCCGGTCAACTACCGGGCCTATACACAAGCCGAGCGACAGCAGAACGACCTGGTCGAGATCCTGCAAATCGACCAGAACGTAGACGAGTTCCGCCCGTAACCCCGCCGCTGTTCCGTGTAGTGACACACCTTAGGCCGCGGTGCGCCTGTATCGGTTTGTAGAGAAAAAAACGGAGCCGGGCGGCGTTGGCCGCCCGGCCCCCGTGTGCAAGCGTTCGGCATTCGGCGAGGCGTTCCGCGTCTAGATCAACAGGCTCAGAACCTGCCCGCTTTGCTGGTTCGCCAGCCCCAGCAACGCGATGGCCGACTGGAGCAGTACGGTCTGGCGGTTGAGCTCGGCCGTCTCGCTCGCGTAGTCCACGTCCCGGATGGTGCTCAGGGCCGAGCTGAGTCCTTCCTTGGTGGTGTTCATCTGGTTCAAGGCCGTCCCGACCTGGAACTTCTGAAATCCGCCGATGCGCCCCTGAGCCGTGGCGACCTGCCCGGCGGCCTGGGCGGCGATCGTCGCGGCTTGGCTCGGATCGTCCAGCAGGCTGTAGCTTCCACCGCTCTTGAGTGACGAGAGGTAGCCGACGCTGGCGGATCCGAGCTGCTGCGAATAGAGCCCGTCGAGGCCGATGGTGGCCCTCGTCGTCGAGTCGGTCCCGAGCTGGAACGTGGCTCCACCGGTTGTGACCGTGAAGGAGCTGGTTCCCGTGGACTGGTTGAAGCTTTCGGTCAGGTCGAACGCCAGGCTGACCTCGCCCGAGGAGAAGTTGACCTCCAGACCGTCCACCGCGGTGGCCTGGCCGTTGACCGCCACGGTCGCATCCACACCGTAATCGTTGCTGCTGGTGTAGTTGGTGGTGTCGCCGCTGATCGCGGTAACTCGGACAAACGAGGCCGTCCCATAGGTGTTGCTCGACAGGTGCAACTGCGAGTTGCCCGCGTTGGTCGAGGCGGCAACACCGGTCTGGGCGGTGGCGGCGTTGATCTTCGAGGCCACTGACGAGAGGTTCTCGCCCGCGGAGATCTCGATCATCGCCGTGCCTAGCTTGCCCTGCACGGAGATGGTCGTCACAGTCGAGGCCGACGTAGTGGCATAGCTGGCAAGTTGGCCCTTCTCGGCGGCCGCAGAGACGTTCACCGAGATTGTGGCGCTGGTCGAGTCCGAGTCCCGGCTGTAGACCCTGACGTCGCTGATCTCGCTGCCGGTCACGCCCGATACATTGATCCCGAACGAGCCGTCGAGCAGCTTCTTGCCGTTGAACTGCGTGGTGGAGACGATCCGGTCGATCGCCGCGATGGCGTTGTCGACTTGGGCCTGGTTGGCCGCCAATTCATCCGCGGTCAAGCCGGCGGAGTTCGCCGACGCCTGCGCCAATGTCTGGATCTCGGTGAGCAGCGACGAGATCTCGCTAAAGGCGCCATCGGCCACGCCCAACATCGCGTCTGTGCGCTGGTTGTTGGAGATGGCCGCATCCACGGCAGCCATTTCGTTTTCCAGGCTGCGCATGGCGATCAGGCCGGCCGGATCATCTGACCCCTTGTTGATCCGGTAGCCTGTCGAAAGGCGTGTCAGACTTGTGCTCTGCGCCTGTGTTGTCCGGTTCAGAATGTTGAGCAACTGCAATGTGTTGATGTTGTTGACTGTCAAGGCCATAGCCGTTCTCCGATGCTTGCCCCAGGAAATACGAACCCGAGGGAAACATAGAAAACGCGCGGCCTCGAAAGCAAAAAAAGTCCGCCAGTTTTTTGCAGAACCACTCCGTCGGCGACACGCGTAGGGTATTGCCCCTGGCGGCGGGCGCGTGGGCAGACGCCGCTCATCGCCGCCGCCCGTACGGACCCGGCAATCGTGTGCGATAAACCCCCGTCGCGCGACCGGTACTCAGCGCTTCTTATGGGCCGATGCGCACGGCCCGTCGTTCAACGGGGATAAGGGGACCACGGGCGCCTGTGCGGTCTCGCGGGGGACGCGCGCGAACCACGCAACGCCTCATAAGACGAGTGTCGTCGGATGTGGGTGCGCCGGCCGGACGGTCGGATCGTATGCAGGGTGCGGAGTGGTCGCTTATCGGAAGAGCGGACGGGTTACGGCGGGCTCCGCAATCGGCTGCGCTGCTCGGGGGGCGTGCTCTGGCGAGCGGGCCGCGGGGCGCGAGCCTACCACCAGTCGAACCAGTCGAAGTGGAACCAC
>JAUWXH010000059.1 GCA_030616465.1 Planctomycetota bacterium
GGTCCGGCGGCGATCACGATTGCCGGGAAGCCGGCCGCCCGGCCCTTGAGCCGCTCGATGTCGGGACTGGCGAGATAGTCGGACAGATTGAAAAGCACGTTCTTGCAGGTGACGCGGGCGATCTTCAGCAGCGTCACCATCTGAAGCTGCGAATACGACCCGAAAACGGTCAGCAGCCCGCGGACCTGTGCGTGAAAGCGCTCGTGATAGCGCTTGGCGTGCGGCAGCGTGACGAAGTGCATTCCGAGCATCAGGTCGGCGTTGCAGGCGGTCAGCTTTTCGTGCAGATGGGGTTTGTCGGCCGCGGTGAGGAAGATCACCCGCCCCTCGCCGATCAGGTGCGAAAGGTCCACCGTGCAGAACGCCGCCTTGATCAGGCCCAGGTTGTCCTCGGCAACGATGAGCACGGGGCGCGGGAACCGTCGCTCGAGCTCCGGCAAATGGTAGCCGAGGCCTAGGCCGGCGATCACGAAAGTGGGGTTCTCGACCTGGGTGAGGCCCTCGACGAACTTGCGGGTCTCCTCGAGCGGGCGGTAACGACTGTGCACGTAAACCACCCGGCCGTCGTCCGCCTCGAGCCGGACCGTGGCGTGGCCGTCGCGGGCCGTCTCCAGCGGCGGGGTTTGCGCAAACGGCAGGGCGTCAATCTGCGCCGCCAGCCCGGGGTCGCGGCGATAGAGCACGCCGAGGTTGGTCAGGTAGCGCCGGACGCGCTCGTCGGAGGCCTGTCCGGAACCTGGAACGCTCGTCTCCATGTCGCAAGTTGACTCGCAATAGCGGGCCGACGTCAAGGGTCGGCCCCCCACGACGCCGGCAAACGCGCCCGCTAGAATGATCGGTCGCACGGCCGTTGCGAGTTCGGGCCACGTGGCACAAGGCCAGCGGAGCTTCACGGATGAAACCCGTCCGCTCGAAGCTGTGGGAACCGTCGGCGGAGCGCATGCGCGCGTCGCAGATGTACGCGTTCTTGACCCGGGTCGCGCAGCACTGCCAGATTGCCCCAGAGTGGGAGACGCTGCGCCAATGGTCAATCGAGCACAGAGACCGCTTCTGGGCCGAGCTGCTGGAATTCGTCGGCGTCGAGCCGTCCAGCCCGTACCGCAGCGTCGTCAGCGGCGAAGGCATGCTCGGCACCCGGTGGTTCGACGGACTGACGCTGAACTATGCCCGGCACATGCTGCGGTTCGACGACGACCGTGACGCGATCCTGTTCGAAAACGAGCTCGGCCGATCCGCTCGCCTGACCCACCGCCAACTGCGCGACGAGGTCGCGCGCTGCGCCGACGGCCTCCGGCAGGCCGGCGTCAAACGCGGTGACCGCATCGGCGGGTACCTGCCCAACACCCCCGAGACGGTCATCGCCATGCTCGCCGCCGCCAGTCTCGGTGCGGCCTGGTCGTCCTGCTCGCCGGACTTCGGCGTCGGTGGGGTGCTCGACCGCTTTGGCCAGATCGAGCCGACCGTGCTGCTGGTCGCCGACGGGTATACGTACGGCGGCAAACGCCTTGAAATCCTCAAGCGCGCGCGCGCACTGCTCGGGAGGCTGGCGAGCGTCCGGCGGGTCGTCGTGGTGCCCCACCTGGATGAGCGGCCGGATATCTCCGGGCTGCGATCGGGGGTGCTGTGGCGCGACTGCCTCGGCCCGGCCGAGCGGCCCGCGCCACCGCTGAGCTTCACCGAGGTCCCCTTCGATCACCCGCTGTTCATCATGTACTCCTCCGGCACGACCGGCGTGCCGAAATGCATCGTCCACGGGCACGGCGGCTCGCTCTTGCAACACATGAAGGAACTCATGCTGCACAGCGACCTCCGCCGCGACGAGCGCATCTTCTACTTCACCACCTGCGGCTGGATGATGTGGAACTGGCTGGTCAGCTCGCTCGGCGTCGGGGCGGCGGTCGTGTTGTACGAGGGGAGCCCGATGCACCCGGACCCGCGACGTCTGTGGGAGCTGGCCGAGCGGCTGAAGATCAACGTCTTCGGCACCAGCCCGAAATTCATTGCGGCTTGCCAAAAGGCCGATCTGCGACCCGGCCACGAGCACGACCTGTCCACCTTGCGGGCGCTGCTTTCCACCGGCTCGCCACTCAGCGAGGAGCAGTTCCGCTGGGTGTATGACGAGATCAAAGCCGACCTGCAACTGTCGTCCATCTCAGGCGGCACGGACATCATCTCGTGCTTCATCCTCGGCAACCCGCTGCTGCCGGTCTATGCGGGCGAGATCCAGTGCCGCGGGTTGGCGATGGATGTGCAGGCGTGGGATGAGAACGGCCGCCCGGTCATCGGTCAGAAGGGCGAGTTGGTGTGCTGCTCGCCATTCCCCTCACAACCCGTCGGCTTTTGGAACGACCCCGACAGCGCCAAGTACCGCGCCGCATACTTCGAGCATGAGTGGAAAGGGTGGCCCACCGCTTCAGCGGTGGGGGACCCGAATCGCGTCTCGCACCCAACGAGTGGCACGGGCGTCCCGCCCGTGGTTTGGCGCCACGGGGACTTCATCGAGATCACCGAGACCGGCGGCGTGATCGTCTATGGCCGCTCCGACGCCACGCTCAACCCCGGCGGCGTCCGCATCGGAACCGCCGAAGTCTACCGCATCGTCGAGGCCCTACCCGAGGTGCTGGACAGCATCGCGGTCGGCAAGCGCGCCAACGGCGGCGATGTCGAGATCGCTTTGTTCGTGGTTCTCCGCGAAGGGCTGACGCTCACGCGTGAGCTGACGAAGCAAATCCGCGAGGCGATCGCCGCCGGTGCCACCAAGCGCCACGTCCCGCGTCACGTCCTGCAGGTCAGCGCCATCCCGCACACGATCAGCGGCAAGAAGGTCGAGCTGGCCGTCCAGCAGATCATACACGGCGAAAACGTCACCAACCGCGACGCCCTGGCCAACCCTGAAGCGCTGGATCAGTTCAGCAACGTCCTATAGTTGGACTGCCCGTCCATCCGAACGCGGGCGGCCAACAGAAATATCGCTGCCAGTTCGCGCCAAATTTGCGCAATGAACGACAGACCCGCAACCCGGCCCCGCGTCGCCGCTGGACCCTGCCTACGATCCTGCGTCGCGCGGGCCGTCGCCATTCGACCTGCCTGAACGACACCGAGCGCAGGATCGGCCGACGCGATACAGCCCCGCGCCGCCGACGCCGATCCTAGGCGCGCCGGTCTGATGAACGACCGGCCGCGACGCCCCGCTCACGGGAGCCGGAGCTGCGCCGCGAGCTGTGGTGCACGGGGCACGGGGCACGGGCAAGCCCTCGCCAGGCGTTTCGTCCCCCGACTTCTGCCACAGCGCCTCGTTCCAGACGCCCAGCGGCTTCACGGAGCGAGCAGGCCGGAAAACGTGAGCGCCGCGCAAGACGCCGTGAACGTGAAGAGCAGCAACACCGAATGCGTGCGGTACGCAGATCCTCCAATGCATTTCCCATTATGGGCAGCCATTGCCCCGCTGCTGGTCGGCTGTGCCCCACAAGGCGGGCTGCTCGACGAGGAAACGCTGAGCGGGATGGGCATCGTGTCGGCCGAAGCCGGCGGCGAGGCGACCGTCATAGCCGCTTCACGCGGGTCGCAACTGGAAACGATCTACCTCGACAGCAACGACCAAGCCGTGATCCTCAGCGGCCAGGTCAACGGCGAGGGTGACTACGAGATCTTCGCCTTCGGCCTGAGCCAGGCCGGTGATCGCTGGGTGATCGAGCAGGAAAGCCCGTCCGATGACCGCATGGTGGTCGCGCTGTTCGACGAGAACATGCACCTGCTGGCCCGCTCGACCAAGACGGCGCAGTCGCCGCTGACGCACACCATGCGGCACGAGTGCGCGGCCGTCTTCGTGGGCGTTGGGACGGTCCCCGGGCAGGCTGGCGGCGCCTACCGTTACCGCGTCAGCCGTACAGTCGGTGCCGAGATTCCACCGCCGCGGCCGCAACTCGTCTGGCTGAACTTTGCCGGCGTCGCGAATCTGACGATCGGCGATCACGAGGGGATGACGTTCGGCCCGTTCGACGCCAGCGTCGTCGGGGAGGCCTATGCGGGTGCGACCGACGAGATCAAGCAGGCGATCGTGGATACGTTGTGGAGCACATATGCCGACTACGATGTGACCTTCCTCACGTCGGACGAGACGGTCGAGCCCGCCGAGCCGCACGCGACGATCCACTTCGGCTACGACGACGAGGCCCTGCTCGGGCTGGCCGACAACGTGGACGGCTACAACGCCGATTCGGGTCAGAACGCGATCGTGTTCGTGGAGCACTTCGCCGCGTACTGGACCATGAAACTGGACCCGCAGCAGATGGGGCAGATGATCGGCAACAGCGCCAGCCACGAGCTCGGACACCTGCTGGGGCTGCACCACACGAACCAGTCCGACAGCGTAATGGACATCGCGGCGGGCGATGCCTGGGACGTGGCCGGCGAGCGTGGCTTCCGCGTCGCCGATCTGGACCCGGAAGTCTTCCCGGTCGGGCAGTTGAACAGCCCGCGGATTCTGGCGAACACGGCCGGCCTGCGGGCGGACTGATACCGCACGCGGATCGCGGGATCAGGACTGCCACCAGCCCCAACGCCCGGCGCCTCATCCCGGCCTACCAGACACCGGCTCATTGCAGGGTGGCGTCGCCAGCCAGGATGCAGGAGATGATGTCGCAGAAACCGTCGGGGTCTTCGAGCATCATGAGGTGGCCGACGGTGGGCTGTTCGGTGTAGGAAGCGGCGGCGACGCGCACGAACGTGGGCACGTCCCAGTCGGCGCCGGACTTGGCCCCGGCTACCAGGTGCATCGGCAGGCCGCGGTCCAGCAATCGGCGGACCGTGTCCAGATAGCCGGGGCACAACGTCTCGTTGAGCAGTGCGTTGGCCATAGCGTAGACGGTGGTCGCGGGCTGGTGTTCGAGGGTGTGCTCGGCCCACGCGGTGCGCTCAGGGTCGGGCTCGACGTCGCAGCGTTCGAGCCAGCCGGCGGGGTCGGCCTGCATTTGCCGGTATTCCTCGGCCCACTCATCGGGCTGCTTTTCGACGATCTTGCGCGACCAAAACGCGTCTTTCTCGGTGAAGTTGCCTTCGACGTTGATGAAGCCGCAGAGGCGTTCGGGCCGGCGGTCCGCCGCCAGAACCGCTACCGCCCCGCCCATGCTGTGGCCGAGCAGCCATACCCTCTCGCCGGATAACTCGTCGATGCGCTGCGCGATGTGGTCGGCTTGAGCGGCAAGCGTCAAGCGGTCAGGCGGGAAATCGCGCTGCCGGCCGTAGCCGAGCAGATCTTCGGCAATCACCGTCGCCCCGCTCAGCCGCGCTTGCGGATCAAAGTAGCGCAACGACCCCACCAACCCGTGGATCATGACCAGCGTCGGCTTGTCCATGGCTCTACCCTGCCAGCGGTTACCACTGGGGTCTGGGATCTGCGGTGCAGAGCGTGACGTCCGCCGCCGCGGGAACCCGTGCGAGCATCTGATGACGCGACACGGCTTTGTCGCTCCATTTCAGTGCCGTGGCCTACGCACGACAGGGTACCTCGATCGCCAAGCGCCTGCACGGAAAGACAGGTGCCGGGTCGGCAGTACGGCGCCGCACGCCTTATGAGGGTGGGGTGGTTGACGGAAGGAATCGGGCACGGACACGGGCACACCTGTCCCCCAACAACCCGCTTGGCGCTATAATCCGACTGTCTAACATCTGGGGCTGTGGTGATCCGATGTGTCTGATGGCCGGGGTGAACCCGCCGTGAGTGAGCAGAACCAGGTCAGTGCGTTCGTTCCGTTGCCGAGCCGGCATGGAGACCTGCTGCGCATTCTGGGGCCGAGGCCGCAGGAGGCCGGCGTGGCGGTCGAGCCGCTGGTCAAGCTGGATCAGCCGCTGGGGGCGGTGCAGGCGTACATCGGTGGGCTGTGCGGCCACGACAGGCGACTGGTGCAGCCGATGGAGATCGCGCTGGTGCTCGATCCGGCGGTCGTCGTCCCGCCCGATCAGATCCCGGTCACGGCCCTGTTTGAAACGTTCACCGGGCTGCCGGAATTGCTGGCGAAGCTGCCGGTCCTGCCCGGCTTCGAGCTGGTGCGGGAGGCGCTCGCCGAAGACTCGCCGCTGGGCCCGCTGTTCTACTGCCGCAAGCGGCACTGCATCTTCGAAGCTCGTTCGCCGAACACCGGCGAGCCGCTGGCCCCGGTGCCGAAGGATCGAGCTCCGCCGTCGAGTGATAGCCCGGATACGACCTTGCCCGGCGAGCTGCTCTCGTGGGATGGTCCGCCAAAGAAGGGGCGCTCCGTTGCGGTTTACGGTGGTACCGGCGGGTCGTGTGCGCTGGGGGACGTGCAGTCGCTCGATCAATTGGCGCTCGATCAGGGCGGGGTTGTCCGTCGGGCAGCCGAATTGGCCAAGCGCGATCCGATCGCCGGCGAGCGAGTTGCCAGCGAACATGCTTGCTGCAAGTGTCCGGAGCGCAAGCGTTGCTATCCGGCCGGCGACGGATACGCGTACGTGGCGGACCGACTGGCGGTAATCAGTGCCGCGCGGGTGCCGCTGGTGGCCTTGCCGCTGGGCGAGTGGCGACTAGACGAAGCGGCCGCGTTCATCGGCGGTCTGCCGCCGGGGGAACTGTTCAGCCAATCGCCCGATCCAGACAACGAGGTTGAGGCCTGGCGGCGCGAGCGGGCGGGGATGATCGAAGGCGCGGGGCCGCCGCGGCTGCTCGCCGGGGAGCCTGACGGCCGCGAGCTGCTGGAGGTGGCCCGTCTGAAGTTGGCGCTGCTCGCGGACGTGCTGGAGCAGCTCGAGGCAGTCTGGCACGCCACGGGCCGTCCGCATCTGTGCTGGAACGACGAGACGGTGCGCGTGGCGTGGCGGCAGCCGATTGCGACGCCGGCCGCCTGTTGGGGCTTCCAGCCGCTGTTGCGCAAGGCCGGGCTGCACCCGCTCACGGCAGTCGAAACGTCCGATGAGCGACCGTTGCCGTATCCACCCGCCCTGTCCGACAGGTCACTGTTGGCGACGGAGGTGGCCGACGCGGCGCGCTACTTCGACGAGCCGCGGGCAGCCGCGGTATACGTCAAGAGCGTCGAGCGTGAGGGCGATGCCGCCCGCATCCGCGTGCTGCTGGAGGATTTCGGCGTCGCCTGGGGCTTGTGCCGCACCAGCGACGTACTGAAGGTCGCGGGCGAGGGCTGGGAGGCGACGTTGGTACCGGCGGCCGAGCGCGGTGCCGACGAGGGCGCGGGCTGGCCGTGCAGCGGGCGCGCCGTCGGAAACGTCAGCGCCTTAAAAGAGGGCACGCAGCTCGACGGCTGCACGTGTCGTTGGTACCCGCGTTTCGATCAGGCGGTTGACCTGCACGCGGTCGGCATGCTGCTGTTCGAGACGCTGTTGGCCCACGATGAGCGGAGTGGGGCGACGTTACGGCAGTTGATCGCCGCCGAACGGGCCGAATTGATGGCCGTCTGCCAGGCGGTGCCCCGCGAGCAACGCGACCAGAAGGCCCGCGGATGGATCATGGAACGCTGCGAGGCCGACGCGCCGGCGGCAATCTGGCCACGCCGCAACCTGCTTCACCGGCACGGCGACCGGGTCGCGGTGCGGCTGGACGCGTTTCCGCCCGGCCTGTGGCAGGCAATCATCACGTTCGGCCTGCGACTGACGACGGGCATCGCGGGCTTCAGCTTCTGCGTCGGCCGTGACCACGCGGCACCGCGCATCGGGGACGACCTGCTGTTGCCGCTGGTCGAGTTACGCGGGCTGATCTCGCTGCTGGACGACCTGATCGTGGCGCGCAGGGCGCCGGCGGAGCAGTTGCGCGAGTCGCTGCGGGCGGCGGACTGAGTCAGAGCGGCAATTACCGTCAAGGGTTTTCACATGTCAAAGTCAGCGGAACTGATGGCAGCCGAGCGGTTGGCGAGTCTGGGCCGGGCGGCGATCGAGTGTCGCCGCTTCGCCTCGCCGCAGCGGGAAGGACTCAGCAAAGCGTGGGGCGACGCGGTAGCGCGGCTGAAACGCCCCCAGCGCAAGGCGGCGCTGCAGGAGGTCGAGGGGCTGCTGGTCACCCAGGCCGGTGGTCCGGGTGGTGGCGGCGAGCCGACCCGCATCGGTGAGCCCACCGCACCGGCCCAGGAACTTCTCCGCCAACGGGCCAGCCTCGAGCTCAAATTGCAGACCAAAACTGAACGATATAAAGAACTGGAAGCGGCGCTGCAGCGCGAGCAGAACGAACAGCGCGAGGCGCTCCAATCGCTCGCGCTGCAACAACGCAAACTCAAGGAGCTCCAGGAGGAACGCTCCCGGCTGCTGAGCGAGGTCAGCCAGATCGAATCGAAGTTGCGGCTGCAGATCAACGAAACGGAGCAGGTTCAGT
>JAUWXH010000422.1 GCA_030616465.1 Planctomycetota bacterium
GCGGAGGTGCGGCAAACAGATATGCACGCGGATCCCGGTCGGTAGGGCTGCCCAGGGATGGGCCGCGAACGACCGACGGCATCGGCTAAGCACGGACGCTAAGCCGATGCTTTTATGACCCGTCCCGGCGCGGGAATTCGCACGAGCAATGTATTTGGGTGGATTCGCTGGTGTGACGTCGCAGGCCATCAAGGCGATCTGATCTGATTGCGATCCGTTTTTGATGGCCCCCTCGCTCGAAACCCAACCCCCTGCCCCTGCGGGCGTCCATCAGAATCCACCCAAATCTTTTTTTGCGCGCAGGTTTCAGGTTCCCCTACTCTCGCGATTCGGCCGCCAGCCGCACCCACCGGAAGCGGGAGGTCGAGCGGCTGCCGTCCAGCCCAGATCCCCAGGTGAAGTCCGTCCGTTCCGCGTGGCCGCCATCGTCGTCGGCATAGCGCGCGGCCAACAGCAGGCGCGTGCCGGGGACAAACCGGGTGAGGCCGAGCGAACGGGCGGGGATCTCAACCCGGTAGACCCGCGCGGCGTCGGGCTGGTCGGCGTCCAGTTGGCAACGCCAGGCGCGCAGCGCTGCTGCAGGCGTCCCATGAAGCGGCTGTAAGCGCGGAGCGTCGGGCGCGCCGGCAATTCGTAGTTCAACGTGACGCTCAGCATTCTCGAGCGCGACCCCGAACAGCAGCTCGTCACCGGTGGCAGCTTGGTTCGAGGCGGAAGGGTCACGCGGGACGAAGCGATCGTCGGACAGCGCGATGGCCACATGCAGGCGGCGCCGCTCGTAGCCGGCGTAAAGCGTGCCGGCGGCGGTGGCGCCCTCCGGATCGGCGGTGGTGAACTGCCCAATGCGATGGCTGGGGTCGGTGATCTGCGAGGCGCGCTTGAGGGGCGGCACATCGACAAGCGGGCGCACCTCGAGCGGGGCAGCGATCCGCCGACCCTCCAGGGACAGACTTACCGTGAGCGACGCGGCTTCGAAGGAGCGTCCGGGCTTCGGCGTGAGCGCTACGTCATAGCGCAGCGTCTCGCCGGCCTCGGCGGTCAGCGCGCGGGCCGAGAACGACGACTCGAAGGGGGAATCGGACGGGAGGGGAAGTTGCAGGAAACTACGCTTGCCCAGGGTGAACGGGGCGTTGATTTCGAGCGTGAAGGTGGTATCGCGGCCACAGAAAACCGGCACGGGCACGTTTAGCCAGGGGTGCGCCAGGGCAAGTTGCGGCTCCGGCTGGGCACTGTCCAGGTCCAACGTGATGAAGAACGGACGGTCGAGAGTTGCCAGCAGCGGCGGGGTGGAGGACTGCAGGACTCTGAGCGGGCGACGTTCGAAGTCGTGCGCCTTGAGTTCGCCCCGCACGCCGCGGATCGGGGCCACGACCGCCGGGCGAATGCGGTTCGGCTTAGGCAATAGCACGGCAACTTGACGATCGCTGCCGATGAGAAGCGCGGACTCGAAGGCCTCGGGTGTGCCGAGTAGCGGACCGGCGTAGCGTAGCCCGGTCAGCATCCCGACCGCGGTGGCGTATCCCAACAGCGGCGTCTTGGGGGAAAAGGCGCGCCGCGCCAGGCCGCGCATGCCGGCGGGGTTGTCGGGGTCGGCGGTGTCGTCGCGGAGATCGGACCAGATGACTCCGGCGACGCCGGCGCCCGCCGCCGCCACGTAATGTCGAAGCACCGCGACGGCTTCGTAGTCGGTGCCGGTATCCGGTAACGGGTCGGCGGTGTGCAGCCACCAGTGCGACCGTTGCCAGGTGAATTGGTGACGCTCTGCGAACGCCCGCAGATCGGCGAGCGCCGCGGCCGAGTCCCCACGCGTCTGAAACGTCAAGTAAGGCCCCGTCGGGGCTGAGGCAGGCGGCGGCGTGTCGGATTGCTTGTCAGCCGGCGGGACCGGGTACGGGGCGGAGAGAATGCGCGCGTCCACGTGGACGGCGGCAACTTGCCTTTGAAGCTCGACGATGAGGTCGTGCTGCTCGGCGGGCGACGCGACCCCCAGAGCCTCCAACGTGCACTGATAGAAGGAGACCTTTCGGCCGTAGTGCCGGACGCACGTCCGCAGCAGGGCCCCGAGGCTTGTGGCGTGCGAGCCGGACTTCACGTCCAGCCACTCCGGCGGCTGGGACACAACGATCATGGGGGCCATGTCCCTGTCCGTGATGGCGTCGATCAACGGGTCGAACAGCTCGAAGTCATAATCGCCGGTCTTCGGCTCGATCAGGCGCCAGGGCATCTCAATGGCCAGCAGATGGACGCCGATCTGCCGGGCCAGGTTGATCTCGAGCATCCGATCAGCGCGCGGCTCACCGATCAGATCGGTATGGATGCCGAAGAACGCCGAGCGCCCACGGGGCAGGTTGCGGTTGGTGGGGGTGACGGCGATAGTGGTTTTGAAGAGGTTGTCGGATCTCCAACCCGGGGCATGGGCACGGGCCACGAGCTGGTAGAGCCCCGGCTGGTCGATGCGCTGGGAGAAATCGATCGCCTGACGAGAGCGGTAGTCTTCCCCGCTGGCGGGCAAGTTCCTGTTCGCGCGCTGAGTTCTGAGCACGGAGCCGTCCGGACGCAGCCAGGCCAGTTTCACGGAAACGTGCACGGCCCGTGTACGCGAGCGGTTCTCCAAAACGACGGCGGCTGCGACCGACGAGCCTGGTCGGTAGATCTTGGTGGGTTCGTCAAAGCGGAAATCCCCGCGGATTATGTCGATGGTCGGAACGCGGTGCTCGACCTGCAGTTCGTCGAGGTACACGGTCTGACGCCCGATCCGCTGGGTCGAGACGCGGTAGCCCTGCACCTCGATCGGCCAGACCATGCGGGGCGCGCCCGGGGGCGCGGCTTCCGCGTCATCGCCCGTGCTTGCCCGCCCGCCGACCACCGGCTTCAGCTTGGCCGGGTCCAGGTCGGCAACGATGCGCACC
>JAUWXH010000283.1 GCA_030616465.1 Planctomycetota bacterium
GATTCTGCCGTCCGATCGCCTTGGCGTTAGGGTCGCTCCGGCTGGCGCCAGCGGGCGACCGTTTGCGCGGCGTCCTCGATGAGCCCGTCGAGTCCCGCTATCCCCACGCTCCGGAAACGTTCGCTAATCTGTGCCCGCAGAGCCGCGCGCGAGAGGATGTCGCAATAACCCGGTGGCAAAACCTGGTTTACCATGTCCACCGCCTCTGCCCGGTTATCCGCGAGCACTAGCCGATAGACCTGCCCACCGTCCGCCGGCAGCCGGGCGCAGTACACGTACCGTGGGTCGCGCCGCACGTAGGGAACCGACTCGGGGATCACCGGCGGGAACGGCTCCGGACCTGGCAGCGCGACGCGCATCAGTGTTTCGTCGGCCACATCAAAGCGGATCAGCCCGCGATCACTCATCAGCATGACCACCGGCGGCCCGCCCTGGGCTTCGCCAACCGCGGGCCGGAGCGCCTGGGCGAAGAAGCTGAGGGGCACATCGAGATCGAGCTGCGCGGCCATCCACAGTGACGACCACGCCCGCCGGTTCGGCACGTCGATCAGCAGATGCGGTCCGCCACGCATGGCCAGGTGTACCATGCGCGGGTCTTCGGGCACCGGGCGGATGAAGCCGATCTCCGGCAGGTCGGGGTCGGTGGTGTACTCGTCATTATCCTGGATTTCGCACCGCAGAAATGCACCGTTCTCGCCGGGCTCAAGCGGTACGGCCGCGACCGCTTCGGCCAGGGCGCTGAACACCGGCGCAACGTAGCGATCGAACGCCGGTATGTCGCGGGTGCGGATGTTGAGCCGCAGGGCCGGCCCCTGATCGCGGGCCGGTTCGAGGACGCGGCCTCGGCCGTAGACCCACACACGTCCGGTGGATTCCTCGCGGCCGATCCAGGGCCAGTTGAGTGGGCCGGGGAACCAGCTCGGTGTAGGTTTTTCCAATGGGGTTAGCAGGCTCTGCTCGGCGTCGAAGCGCAGTAGTCGGCGGTCGCGGGCCAGAACCAGCCACTGGTTCCTCGAACGGCCGATCGGCACCGCCAGCAGCGGTCCGTCTCGGGCGGCCGACAGGGCCGCATGATCGGCGGCGGTCGGCGGCGGGTCGCACAAGAACTCAGCAGTGTCCCGCAGAGCGGCCAGCTCGGGCTTGTCGGCGAACGGCGCCAGGGCTTCACGCGCGTCCGCCGCGCGATCGGCCGCCAGATGACGCAGCGTATCGATCGTCGCCGGCACCAGCCCCCGTCCCGCGGACTCGTCCGCCTGTGTGACGCGCTGACGGGCGGTGGCCAGCACGCCGTCATCCGGCACGTTCTGCACGTATTCCAGCAGTGCGGCGGCGCGCGCGAGCCGGGCGACGTCGGTGTCGGAGAAGTTGGGGAGCATGGCAAGCAGGTCTCGCCGAATGGCGTCATTGTTGCGCGCGCACAAGGCGTGCAGCATCCAATCGGCATACGCCGCCAATCCGGCGTGCCCCGGATAGTTGACCAGCTCGCGTATCTCTTGCACGCGCGGGTCTTTGGGGAACTGGTAGAGGAAGAGGGCGAGCATTGCGGCTACGCGTGGGTTGCGGGTGATCACGCGCCCGTCGGTCTCCGGCAGCGGGCGCTGGAGCACCCGCCGGGCGTCCGCGTAAAAGCCGTCGAGGGCCTCCCGCGTCTGGCCGGCCAAAAACGCCAACCAGGCATCCGTCTGCACCCGGATCCAGGTATAGCCCAGAATCTCGCTGCGTGGGCGGATCAGGCGCGCGCACTCCGACTGCAAGTCCAGCTTGAAGAGCATCCAGGCGGCGACGGCCAGCATGTTGCCGGCCTTGCGGTTGTCGTCCGTGCCCAGGCCGAGCCGGTCGCGATAATGGGACCACCAATGGTCGGCGCTGGCGTGAAGGGCGTCGCGAAAGCGCCGGGCGGGCACGAGCACGCGTTGCATGCGGATGTCGGGATCGCCGGGGGTTTCGTACGACGTCGCTCCCGCCCGGGTCAGCAGAGCCCACTCGAAATGGAGCGGTGCTCTGCCGGGGCCGGCCAGGTCGAGCGCGGACGGGCTGCGCCAGGGGTTGCCGAGCTGGGCCGGGCCGGCGGCGTCGAGCTGCCCCGCCAGAAGCTCAAACGCCGTCGCCCCGTCACCGGCCGTGTACGCGATGCGCGCCCGCAGCAACGCCGACATTTCGTTCCTGGGGATCGGGCCGCCCACGCCCGTCAGCAGCTCGTCAGCACGCTCGGCAAAGCCGTCCGCATACAGCCGAAGCGCATCGGCGATCACTTCCCCGCGCGGGGCGACGTAATCACTGAAGGTCGTCAACCCCAGCTCGGAAACCGGGCCAACCTCTCGCGGCCCCTGCACCCCGCGAACACGCAGCACCGGGTCGGTCAGCGCCTCACCGCCCCATTCCGTCGTTCGCCGGAGACGCCGCTGGAGCTCGGCGGCGCTGCGAACCCGCTGAGCGTTGACGTGTGTGATCAACTCGCCGGGGTGCAACCCGGCCGCCGGATCCGCACGGACCACGAGGACCGCTCGCTGCGGCGGAACGATATTCTCGAGGATGTAGCGCAGGCGGTGGCGAATCTCCGGATCGGGCTCGCGCTCGAGACGCGCTTGCAATTGCGGCACTACGCCAGCGCCCAAGCCGATGATGTCCCGCGTCGCCTGCTCGCGCGTCGTGAACTGCTCGTTGCCGAGTGCGTCGAGCAGGACATCCAGCGGAGACGCTTGGCTTGTGACGGGCCTCGGCGTCACGGACTCGCGGACTTGCTCCTGGGCTCGTGTCGGGGCTCGACCGGTCAGGAGCAAACCCAGCGCAGCAGCGCAGATGAAAACGCAATCGTGGGGATGACCTCTTCGCATAGTGGCCTCCGCGCAGCCCAATGGGTGCCACAGTCTACGTGCGAACACGTTATTGTCGCCAGAGGCGTGCCCCGGATCGGGGTGGATAAGCGTTCACGGTGGTCGGCAAACCAAGGCTTGGCGGCTAAACTTGGCCAACACAGTGTGGGTCTTGGCTGGGTGACCCATGGCTTCAGCCGTGCGTGAATCGCCGGGGATTTCGCGTCCCCCAATCCTGAAAAAACGGGCCACCCCTCTCGTGTGGGTTAGGACAGATGAACGAAACGATCGTTACGGTCTTCGGCAGCGGTGAAGTAGGCGCAAACAGCCGAGCGTATAAAGTCGCCTTCGAGCTGGGTCAGGCGATCGGGCAGGCGGGTTGGACGCTGTGCAACGGGGGCTATGGAGGCACGATGGCGGCCGCCGGTGCCGGCGCCGTTGCAGCCGGTGGGCATACCATCGGCGTGACGTGCGCCGCCTTCAAACGTGCCAGGCCCAACCCCTACATCCGCCAAGAGGTCCCCACCTTCGACCTGCTCCAGCGGCTGAACACGTTGGTGCGGCTTGGGCGGGCGTACGTCGTCCTGCCGGGTGGAACCGGCACGCTGCTCGAACTAGCCATGGTGTGGGAGCTGTTGAACAAGCGGCTGCTGAAACCGGCGCGACCGCTGGTGCTGCTGGGGGAATTCTGGAAGCCGGTTGTGGATTGCGTCGGGGAGGAACAGATAGAGGCCGTACGGCTACATGTGGCGGAAGACGTGGCCGGCGTGACCGAGATCCTTGGCCAGCACATCAGCGCCGACAAGTGACCGCGGTACCGCCCCCGTGCAGAACGGACGGCGGCCACGCCGTGAACCCCAACCCACGTGGATTCCGCGGCAGCCGCCCGGCGTTCGGAAACGGCGTGTGTCACAGCACTTAGCAAGCCTGATCGCAAAGCGAGACGACGATCCGTCAGCGCCGCCTTGACCCCCGCGCGCGGAAGTCGGTAGGATGACCGGCCGCTCCGGTATCGGGAGAATGACCAAGTGTCGGCACGCGACGGGTGTGACCGATCCCAGTAGGATCGCAGCGAGACGAGTTCGTTCCAGCATGATCGTTGATTGTCATACGCAGATTTGGGACTCGCGTAGCCAGCTCGGACGGGCGGACATGGCGCCGGTCGCTGAGACGGTCCAGGCGGACGCCGCCCGGCACCTCGAGGCCGCCGACCCCGTGGACCGAGCCATCGTGTTGGCGTTCAAGAGCAAGTATCTCGAGGCGGAGATCCCCAACCGCTACGTGGCGGACTACGTGCGGCAGAATCCGTCGAAGATGGTGGGGTTCGCGGGGATCGACCCAACGGAACGCGACTACCTCGAGGAGCTCCGCATCGCCCAGGAGGAGCTCCAACTGAAGGGCGTGACCGTCTCGCCGGC
>JAUWXH010000087.1 GCA_030616465.1 Planctomycetota bacterium
GTCCGGAACCGCGCACGGAATACCTTGGTACCTCGGCTCCCAAGCGTATGGACCCCCCTGATCATCAGGGGCGGAGCAGACGTACTGCGACGCCAGGGGTGACCTCCGGAGGAGAGCGAGGGGGTGCAAGGTTGGGTTGGAGCGGCAAGCTCTTTGCCCAACCTTCCCTTTTTGCGCCCGGTTCCCGGGCGAGGCGCGGGTCCGCGACCTTTCCCGGACCCCCGGACGGCTAGGGCTGCGAGCTGAGATTGACGATTTGATCGACCGTGCGCTCGGTAGCTCCGCGGCGAGCCATGATCGCGCGCCGTCCCGCCAGCCCCCGACGCGCGCGACGACGTTCATCACGGAGAAGCTCCGCCACTGCCGGGGCCAGCGCGTCCGCCCGCTCGACGCGCTGGGCGGCACCCGCCCCGAGGAGGATATCCGCCGCCTCTGTGAAGTTCTCCGTGTGCGGGCCGACCAGAATCGGCTTGGCCAGCCCGGCTACCTCCATCACGTCCGACCCGCCCATCGGTACCAGGCTCCGACCCACGAAGACCACCGTCGCCAGCGCGTAAAACTTGCGCAGCTCGCCCATCGTGTCGCCCAGGAAGACCGGGCGCGGCTCGCTCACGCCGCTCGGGACCGCAGGCGAGCCGGTGCTGCGGCGCAGACAGGCGAAGCCCCGCTCGACGATGAGCTGCGCGACCTGGTCGAAGCGCTCGGGCTTACGTGGAACAATCGCCAGTTGCAGCTCGGGAAACTCGTCCAACAGGTCTGCGTACGCCGTAAGAATCAGCGCTTCCTCGCCCGGTCCCGTGCTGCCGCAGACCCGCAACGGCTGCGAGGGCGAAATACCCATCTGCTCGGCCAGTTCGTCCTGTCCTTCGATGCGATCGACGGTGTCGGCGGCGTCGTACTTGAGCGAGCCGGTCACCTGTACCCGCTCGCACGGAACGCCGAGCTCGACGAAGCGGGCCGCGTACGTCTCGTCCTGCGCGCCGACCCAGCGCAGCTTGGCGAACATTCGGCGTGACAGGCGACGGATCAGCGGCCGGTTGAAGCGACGCATGCTCTTCTCGAGCGTCACGCGGCCGTTGGCGATGACGACGGGGATCTCGCGGGCGGTGGCCACCTCGATCAGGTTCGGCCACACCTCGAGCTCCATCAGGACAATGATCGAGGGGCGGATGCGGCTCAACAACGAGCGAATCACAAACGAGAAATCCAGCGGGAACCGGAAAACCAGCAGCTTCGGGTAAAGCGCCCGGGCCCGCTCCAGCCCCGTCTGCGTGGTGCTGCTGACCACGATGACCGCCTCCGGCAAGCGGCGACGCAACTCGCCCACTAGCGTGCGAGTCGCGTTGACCTCGCCCAACGAGACGGCGTGAATCCACACGCAGCAGCCGGAAACCGGTCGCGACGGCACGCGCCCCAGACGCTCCCGCCAGGCCACGCTCGACGGCCCGCGCTTCAGCCGCCGATAGATCAAGTACGGCCAGCCTACACAAACCAGCAGGACGTAAATGAGGTCTAACAGGATCGTCATGGACCGGCGTGCGGCTCACCTGCGTGGGGCCCACTCGTCCCGGGCAGCGACGCCGCTTCCACCTGCGGCGCGCGGCCCGTACAATCGCACGCGACACTCGACGGCCGCGCTGGAGGTTACCTCATGGAGGCACACAACAAGCCGCGGAGGGCGGCGGGCATCATAGCGGTTCTGGCGGCGTGCGTCGCGGCGCAGGGGCAGAGCAAACCGGCCGAGACGCCGAAGCTCGACCCGCTGGTGGACAAGATTCTGACGCGTCTGGAGGCCCGGCAGGTCAACGACCTGCGCGCCAAGCTGCGCTGGGAGCTCACTTACGCGGTCGAGGAAGACGAGCCGGACATCAAGTTCGGCGAGATCTGGTACAAGCAGGATAAACCGGTCGCGAAGTTCCTGGTCCACTTCAAGGAGAAGATCGTCGGCAACCGCAAACGGGAGCTGGACGAGAAGCACATGTTCGACGGCTACTGGTACGTGGAACTTCAGGCTCGCACCAAAATTATCACGCGCCGCGAAATCCGCCGCTCGGATGACCCCGGCAACCCGTACAAGATCGGCGAGGGGCCGTTCCCGCTGCCGTTCGGGCAGAAGAAGGCCGACATCCTGCGCGAGTTCGAGGTGACGCGTGTGCCGCGGGCCGACAATGATCCGCCCGCTACCGATCACCTGAAGCTCGCCCCGCGCGAAGGTACGCGCACCGGCGAAACCTATAAGGTGCTCGACTTCTGGGTGGCGAATCAGGGTGCGCACGCCGGCCTGCCGATCAAGGTGCGGACCGCGAAGAAGGACGGCACGGGCAAGGTGAACTCGTACATCACGATCACGTTCGAGGACATTCAGCTCAATACGGGCTTCAGCGGCAGCATCTTCAAGATCAAGAAGCCGCCCGGGTATGAGGAAGACGTAGAGCGGCTCGACCCCATCCCCCCGCCGCCGGGGGCGGCTTCGGATGAGCCGTAGCGCCGACGCCACCCCTGGTTGTGGGACCTGCCGCAGCGAACGCTCCCCGCACATACAGCGTTTGAGGGCATGATCAGCGGCCCGTGGCGCCTGTCCAAACCCCATCTGAAATGATAATCCGGCCAGGGCGAATACTACTGCGGAGCGAGTCCGGCGGCTGGCCCCGGCCTGACGAAGCCAAGGGCTATTCGGGCCGGGCGGGGGCCGTGGACCGCCCGCGTTAGTGACATGGCCGGTTTTTGTAATTCCGCTAGCCGTTGGAGGCATTACACTTAACGTATGGAGAGCACCGGTGGCGGCGGCATCCTGGGACGGGTGGGCGAGAAGGTGCTCGGCTGGATCGCGCTCGGCCTGTTGATCTTTCTGGGTATCGCGATCTGGCAGGCCGGCCCGGAATGGCGCGCCGCCATGTGGAGCGGGATCTGGCGGACCACCGCCTGGGTGGTCATCGCGGCCGCGGTGCCCTGGATAGCCCGGCTGTTCATCCGCCGGATCGCGGAAGTGGGCTCGAACTGGGCCGGCGTGGGCTTGCTGGCCGCGCTGCTCGCGATCAACGTGATCGCCGGCCTGCTTCTGATGACCGGCTGGCCGGCCGGCTTCTGGGGCTGGGTTGCTGCCTTGGCCGCACTCGCCGTCGCCGGAACGTATAATTACCTGGTGACGGAGTACCTGGCCGAGATGAGCGGCGGCTAGCGGGCGAAGCCGCCGATAACGTGAACGAAACGCAGGCGAATCGATGACGAGCGAATATCGGACAGGCATGCGGGTCAGCGAATACGTGCTCGAGGAGCGCGTCGGGACGGGTACGTTTGGCGAGGTCTGGCGTGCCCGGCACCACGTCTGGGAGAACGAGCACGTCGCCGTCAAGCTGCCCACCGAGCCGGAGTATGTGCGCTACTTGCAGCAGGAGGGAGTGGTCGTCCACGGCCTGCGGCACGCGAACATCATCCGCGTGATGGGTATGGACCCCTACGCGGAGGTCCCCTATCTGGTCATGGAGCTGGTCAAGGGGCCCTCGCTGCGGCAGGTCCTGCGCGAGAACCCGATGGGTATCCTGGTTGACGTGACGGTCGTTGCGTTGCGCGGCATCCTCAATGCGATGGTCGTCGCACACGGCGCCAACATCCTGCACCGCGACCTCAAGCCGGGAAACGTGCTGCTGCACCTGGACGGCAAGCCGCTGTCGGCGCTGACCGTCGAGGCGGTCAAGGTGGGCGATTTCGGGCTGGGCATCGACAACGCCGACACGCTGCGGTCGATCGTGCAATCCGCCTCCGTCGCCCGCGAAGACAAGCTCGTCGGCACGCTCGCCTACATGGCCCCCGAGCTGCGCGATGGCCGACAGAAGCCGGACGCATGCTGCGACCTGTACTCGATCGGCGTGATTCTGTTCGAGCTGCTCACCGGCGACCGGCCTGCCGGGGCCGAGTTCCCGAGCACGTTGCGTCCCAACGTCCCGCCGGCGCTGGATGAAGTATTCCGTCGGCTGTACGCCCGCCACGATCGGCGCTACGAGAGCGCGCAGGCGGTACTGGACGACCTGGCGGCACGGCTGGACGCGCCGCGTGGAGCGCCGGCTGCCTCACCGCCACCCGTCCCGCTGCCGCCGCTGCCGCCGCAGAGTACACCAGGTAAGTGCCCGTCCTGCGGCCATGCGGTCGAGGCGGGAGACCAGTTCTGCACGCAGTGTCGCGCGCAGTTGGTGGGGCAGGTTCGACAGTGTCCGGATCCGGCGTGCAAGGCCTACCCGGGACCGCAGGACCGGTACTGCATTTTCTGCGGGACGGCCTTGGCGTTGAAGGAGTAGTGCGACGTGCTAGCGCTGGCCGATTTCGCTCTCTGGGTCCTGATAATCTTCCTGGTGGGATTCGTCGGGTTCTTCGTAGTGGCGGTCGTGATGGTGGTGCGCCTGGTCGGGTTTGTGGGGCGGGCGCT
This sequence comes from Planctomycetota bacterium, assembly GCA_030616465.1. Lineage (GTDB taxonomy): Bacteria > Planctomycetota > Phycisphaerae > UBA1845 > Fen-1342 > JAUWXH01. The sequence goes on from JAUWXH010000087.1 coordinate 4,421, forward strand.
GTTCGGCCGTCCCTCAGCGGAGAACGACCCGGGGCAGCGGCGTCGCGATCACCATGGCCGTCTGTGTCCCCAACTGCGTTGCGGGCATGTCAACGCCGCCGACGCGCGGTACTGTGCCCGTTGCGGGCAACCGCTGCGGGTCGTTTGTGACGTGGACGCCTATGGATGAGCTTAGCCGTCAGCGTCAGTTCGAGGATCAGTTTCTCAGCCAGTTGCGAACCCGCGCCGCTGCGCTGACCCGGGGGGTCCTGCCGGCCGATCGCGTAGTTTTCGAGCCGACCCCGGACGGCGTGGATGCTCTGCGCGCGACGCTGAACCGGTTGGAAGTCTACGACCGCGCCGCGCTGGAGAAGCTGCCCGGTCGTAAAACGCTGCAACTACGCTTCCAGCGGGGGTTATTGGGCGGGCTGTTTCGGCGGACCGTCAAGCGCCTGCGGGTCCAGGTGCTGGCGCCCGTGGCGCCCCTGCTGGAGGGCGAGACGCCCGGGCCGGTCGATGGTGAGCAGGTGCAGGAGGCCTTGGCCCGCTACGAGGTCATGCCGCGCAAGATGCGGCCGAGCGCGGTCGTGCTCGCCAGCGCGAGCGGGTTTACGCACGACGCGCAGGCCCTGGTGAACAGCGCCGGCCCGCCCAGCCTGATCCTGATGGGCGGTCGGGAAGACGGCGGGTGGGACGTGCAGATGCCCGCGGCGTTGCGGCGCAGCCCGTGGGGCCGGCTCTTCGAGCTGGAAACGCAGGACGAGCGTCTGAAGCGCTTGATGTATCATCTGGAGCAAAACGCCAGCCTGGTCGATTCGCGTGGGATCTCGATCCCGGAGTTGTCCGAGAAGCTGGGGTTGCCGGCGGCCCAGACCGAGGCGTTGGTGCGCCGGGCGTGCCGGGCGCATTCGCGCTTGCTGACGGTCGTCCATGAGGGAACGATCCACGTATGTCGAACCCCGTTGGGTGCGGAAGGCGATGCCATGAGCATTTGGAGCCGAATCCGAAGACTGCTGCGACTCAAGCCGACCGCGGCGGAGCGTGTCCGCGTGATGACGGCACAGCGGGTCAAGCTCGAGCAGCAGCGGCACGAACTGGACCAGAAAACCGAGACCCTCGAGGCCGAGGAGCGTGCGGCGATCAAGCAAGGGGCGGCTGCGCCCAGCGACGCCGAGCGCAAGCAGTTGGCCGGCAAGCTCATGCGTGTTAGACGTGAGCTCCGCCGCCAGCGCGCCCAGGCGCAGATGTTCACCCGGCAGATCGACATAATCGGTACGCACGTCCATCACCTCACGCTGGCCGAGCAGGGCAAGCGGATGGAGTTGCCCAAGGCCGAGGAGCTGACGCGCGAGGCGGCACGGGCCGAGCAGGTCATGTCCGAGTTGGCGGTGAACGCCGATTTGGCGGCGAGCATCGAGGTGACCGGCGAGACGCCCATGATGGCCGAAGAAGAGGCGGCGATCTTCGAGGAATTCAAGCAGGCCGCGGCAAGCCAGGCGCCGGCCGCGGAGGCACCGACGCCGGAACCGGCGGAGCCTGCGGCGGGCGAATCGCGAGCGGCCGCCGACGCCGCTATTCCTCCTCCACCTCCCGCGAAGGAAAAGGGGGAGTCTGCCCGGCCGGAGATGGGATAGCCGAGTGGGAAGGTGGGAAAGTGGGAACGTGGGAAAGTGGGAACGTGGGAAAAGCCAAACGGAAGCGGCAAGGGCGAACCTGAAAGGTTCGCCCAACGGTTCGAGGACCTACGAGTCTGGCAAACGGCACGGGAGTTAGCCAAGGGCCTGTATCGTGCGACCGAGACGCAGCGCCTGCGACAGGATTGGGCGTTGCGGCATCAGATGCGCAAAGCGGCGATCAGCATCGGCAGCAACATCGCCGAGGGCTACGAACGGGGCACGAGGAGGCAGTTCATCGAGTTCTGCTTTATCGCGAAAGGATCAGCCGGCGAGCTTCGCAGCCAGATTATTACGGCGCATGACATTGGCCTGCTCGATGAAGCAGCGTACAAATGGTTGTTAGATAAAGCGGAAGAATGCTCAAGACAGCTCGCTGCTTTCATTCGCCATCTTCAGCGAACAGAGAGGACGATCCCCGGATTGAAGCACCATTATGCTGGCGAGGCGACGCCGAATGCGTAACTACGTTCGGAAACAGGTCATTAGTAACGGAATCGGCACGACCGTTCGCGGGGCTCCCCTAACGCGAGCCTTCCCACTTTCCCACTTTCCCACTTTCCCACGGACGTGGAAATGAACTTCTTCACTTGGCTGACGACGAAACGCAAGACGCTGGCGACGATGAGCGTGTCCGAGTTGCGCGCCCAGGAAATGCTCCTGGAGAACGAGCGCAACCGCATGCAGGCCAAGATGGGCAAGCTCGCCGGCGAAAAGCAGAAAATCGTCGAACGCGGCGCGAAAGAGAAAACCCCCGAGCTCCGCCGCACGTTCGCCCAGCAGTTCGACCTGCTGCACACCGAGCAGATGATGATCGGCCGGCATCTCAATATTCGCAGTAAGGAGCTGCTGACCGTCTCGCGCCTGCGGATGCTGCGGGAGAGCAGCCAGCGGTCGCGGCTGGGAGCCGGGGCGCTGCCCACCATCCGCGAGGGCGATCTGGCCACGATCGAGCGGCTGATCGAGAACGACAAGATCACCAGCGAGATGTACCAGGAGCGGCTGGATGAGATCCTCCAGATCGGGGTCGCGGCCGACGAGGCCGCCGCCGGCGTCTCACCCGCCGCCCAGGAGTTGCTCAAGGTCTGGAACGACATGGACGCCGGGCTGATCAAGGACACCAACGCCGCGTTTGATGAAGCCGAGAAGCGCGTTCGTGAGCAGCACGCGGCGGAAGGGTAGTCGCCGGAGCAGATGGGCTGGTGAACAAGGACAAGCTCGTGATGGCCGCAGAGGGCAAGAGTCCAGCGCAGACGAGGTTGATGCTGGCGCCGCCGGTGAACGACGTGCTCCTGGCGGAGATTGTCCGCCGCATCGCCGCCCACCTGCCGGATTGCTGCATCGTGCTGTTCGGTTCGTACGCGTATGGTGAGGCGCGAGAGGAGAGCGACGTTGATCTGCTG
>JAUWXH010000160.1 GCA_030616465.1 Planctomycetota bacterium
CCCGGCGAAAGGCGAAGTGGCAGCTTGATAATGTCTATCGCTGGATCCGCAACTCCAACGAGGAGATCAAGGTCGCCGCGATCAACGCGGTCGGAGCACTCGCTGACCAGCGCGCGGCACGGCGACTGCTGAGCCTGCTCAAAAAGGCCGAGTCTGAAGCCGTCCGGGAAGCGCTCGAAAGTGCCCTGGTCGCGACGTGCCAGCGAGCGGACAGCGCCGCGCAGCGCGCAGCGCCGATTCTGAAAGCTATCACGCAAGCGGTAGACCAGGACGACTCGCGGAAATACTGCTCTCTGCTGCGCGTGGCGGCCCAGCTTGGCGGTGCGGCGTTCCGCGTCCGCCTGCTGGTGGCAGCACACGATGCCCGGCCGGAGGTCAAGGAAGCCGCCATCCGCGCATTTGATCTCTGGCCGGATTCATCGGCGGCCGAGGCAGTACTGGAACTGGCGGACAGCCAAACGGACACGAAGCTTCACGTGCTCGCGATGCGGGCGTACGTGCGCCTGGTCGGGCTCGACGCGAAGCGACCGGCGAAAAAGACGCTGAGAATGTACGTCGCGGGTCTCGATGCGACGCGACGCGTGGAAGAGCAGAAGATGTTGCTGTCAGGGCTGGCAGAGGTCAAAGACGTAGAGACGCTGGCGGTGCTGTCGCCCTACTTGGACGACGAGAAGCTACGCTCCGAAGCCGGCTCAGCGATGATCGGCGTGGCACGCGGGCTGCTGCCCACCGGCTGGGCGCCGGCGCGTGAGGCGCTGGAGCAGGTGATCGCGAAGGTCAACGACGGACGCGTGCGGCGACACGCAGAAGACGTGCTCAAAGAGGTCACAGCGCACGAGGACTTCATCACCGACTGGCTCGCCAGCGGCCCTTACCGTCAGGGCAACAAAAAGGGCAATGAGCTATTCGACGTTCCGTTTCCGCCGGAGGACCCCGACGCCGAGGACGTCGAATGGAAGGCGCAGCCCGTAACGCGTGATCCGGCCCGCTACTGGTATGTCGATCTTGTTCGCTCCTGCGGCGGGTCGCACCCGGTCGGCTATCTGAGGACGTACGTCTGGTCGCCGAATACCCAGGAGGTGCTGCTGGAGCTCGGCAGCGACGACGGGATCAAGGTGTGGCTCAACGGTGAGGTGATTCACGCGAACAATGTCCCGCGCGGGTGCGGTCGCGCGCAGGACAAGGTCAAGGCCACGCTGAACCAGGGTTGGAACGAGCTGCTGCTGAAGATTACCAATATCGGCGGTGCGTGGGGCGCCTGCCTACGGGTGCGGGCACCCGACGGGGGCCGGCTGGAAGGCCTGAAGGTGGACGCAGGCCGACAGCCGTAACCCCCTGGGACAGTGGGCTGATGTGCCTCAACAGAACGGGAGACTGGAGATGGGACGCGCGAAAGCTGCTATGTTTGTGCTGGTGTCAATCGTGCTGGTGTGTGGGACGAGCACGTCGGTGAAGGCGGACAAGCCGACGCCTGAACAGATCGAGAAGATCAAGGCCGCCGCGCCCGAAAAGGCCGCCGTCAAGCCGCAAATGCCCCGCAAGCTGCTGGTGTTCAACCTATGCAAGGGTTTCCGACACGGAGCGATCCCGCTGGGCGCCAAGGCGCTGGAGATCCTGGGCGAAAAAACCGGCGCCTATGAGACCGTCCTCAGCGAAGACGTGTCGATGTTCACGCCGGAGAAGCTCCAGCAGTTCGCCGCAGTCTGCTTCAACAACTGTACCGGCGAGCTGTTCGACGACCCCGCGCTCAAGAAAAGCCTGCTCGAGTTCGTCAAGGGCGGCAAGGGCCTCATCGGTATCCACGCGGCCACGGACTGCTTCTACAAATGGCCCGAGTTTGGCGAGATGATGGGTGGCTACTTCGACGGCCACCCGTGGAACGAGACCGTCACTGTCAAGATTGACGACCGCGACCACCCGATCAATGCCGCCTTCGGCGGAAAACCGTTCCAGATCGCCGACGAGATCTACCAATTCCGCGATCCCTATTCCCGCCACAAGCTGCGTGTCCTGCTCAGCCTCGACACCGGCAAAACGAACATGAAGAAGCGCGGCATCAAGCGCACCGACGGCGATTTCGCCGTCAGTTGGGTGCGCCAATACGGCAAGGGCCGCGTGTTCTACTGCTCACTCGGGCACCGCAACGACATATTCTGGAATCCGACCGTCCTACGGCACTACCTCGCCGGCATCCAGTACGCCCTCGGCGATCTCAAGGCCGACGCAACGCCAAGCGCCAAGAAAGCGTCAGAACCGAGCGACGACCAGGCCGGCTGGATACCACTGTTCAACGGCAAGGACCTGACCGGGTGGAAGGGACTCGTCGGTAGCCCGGTGACCCGCGCAAAGATGAGCCCCGCAGAGCTTGCCGAAGCGCAGGCGGCGGCGGATCGAAAGATGCGCGAGCACTGGAAGGTCGAGAACGGCGTGCTCATCTTTGACGGAAGCCACGACGGCTCGCACCTCTGCACCGTCAAGGATTACGGCAACTTCGAGCTGCTGGTGGATTGTAAGATCGAGCCCGGCGGCGACAGCGGCATCTACCTGCGCGGCTCGCCGCAGGTGCAGATCTGGGACGTCGCGCAGCACCCGGAAGGCTCGGGTGGACTGTACAACAACCAGAACCATCCCAACCAACCGCTGAAGGCCGCGGACAAACCCGTCGGCGAGTGGAACACGTTCCGGATCAAGATGGTCGGCGAGCGCGTCACCGTCCACCTCAACGACGTGCTGGTTACCGACGACGTGGTGATGGAGAACTACTGGGAGCGCGGCAAGCCGATCTACCCCACCGGCCAGATCGAGCTGCAGAGCCACGGGAGCAAGCTCTACTTCAAGAACATCCGCATCCGCGAAATCCCGCGCGGCCACATCGGGGACGCAGGCGTCGCCGGCTGGATCCCACTCTTCAACGGCAAAGACCTCACCGGCTGGACCTGCAAGCCCGGAGCCTGGGCGGCCGAGGACGGCGTGCTCACGCGCAAGGGCGGGAGCGACATCTGGACGGACGGACAGTTTGACGACTTCGTGCTCGACCTCGAATTCAAGGTCGGCCCGGGAACGAACAGCGGCGTCTTTTTCCGCACCGCCGACATCCGCGACTGCGTGCAGACCGGGATCGAAATGCAGGTGCTCGACTCTTACGGGAAAGCGACCGTCGGCAAGCACGATTGCGGAGCCATCTACGACTGTCTGGCCCCGAGCAAGAACACGGCCAAGCCGCCGGGCGAGTGGAACCACGTCGTGCTCACCTGCCAGGGCAGCAAGATCACCGTCGTGATGAACGGCGAGCAGATCATCGACATGGACCTGGATCAGTGGACCGAGCCGCACAAGAACCCCGACGGCAGCAAGAACAAGTTCGGCACGGCTTACAAGGACATGCCGCGCGTCGGTCACATCGGCTTCCAGGACCACGGCAAGCCAGTCTGGTACCGCAACATCCGCATCAAGCGGTTGGACCAGGTGCACGGGAGGTCGCGGGTGCCGGCCGGTGTGGGCTCGGGCCGAATCCGTGTCCCCCACCGCTGAAGCGGTGGGCCACCCCGCAATTCGGGGCGCACAACAGAAACCCATTCGGTGGCCACATGCCGACGGTGCGAACCGCGACTCCCGAAGACGTGCCGCAGATTCTGAAGCTGATCGACGACGTCTTCGCCGAGTACGGGTGCGTGCTGGATGCCGAGAATGAGGATACGTACCTGCTGAATCCGGGGCCGTACTTCCGCGAACGTGGAGGCGAGTTCTGGGTCGTGGAGGAGGCTGGCCAGATCATCGCGACGGTCGGCGTGCTGTTGCACGAGGACGCCGGCGAGCTGAAATGCCTCTACGTGCGGCGCGCATATCGGCAACAGGGCTGGGGCCGCCGACTGAGCGAGCTGATGCTGGACTACGCCCGGCGGGCCGGAAAACGACGCATTATCCTGTGGACCGACACGCGTTTCCGCGATGCGCACCGCCTGTATCGCAAGATGGGCTTCACGCAACGCGGCACACGCGAGTTGCACGATTCGAACAACACGGTGGAATACGGCTTCGAGCTTGACTTGTCGGGAGCCGGACAGCCGAGGCAGGCAGAATGACCAAGCGGATCACGGTGCGGACGCGCGGGCAGGGGTTGCACGAGATTACGTCGGAGATGCAGGGGGTGGTTCGGGAGGCGGGCTGCGACGAGGGGCTGTGCACGATCATCGTGCAGCACACGTCGGCCAGTCTAATCATCCAGGAGAACGCCGATCCGTCGGCCCGCGCCGATCTGGAGGCCTGGCTCAACCGGCTGGTGGCCGAGGACGATCCGCTCTACACGCACACCGCCGAGGGTGCGGACGACATGCCGTCACACATCAAGGCGGCGCTGACGGCGACGACGCTGTCGATTCCGGTGGTCAATGGGCGACTCGGGCTGGGGACGTGGCAGGGCATTTATTTGTGGGATCACCGCCGCCGGGGCTCGTCGCGCCATCTGCTGGTGCAGGCCCGCAGCTGACCCTGCCGGGGTCCGTCACCATCGAGCGGGGCCGGCATTGAACGTCCGATAAGTATCCGGCGCGGGCCCCGAGATTTGTCGGCCAGCCGATCCCAAATGGGCTTGAAACCGTACCATTCCGATGCTATATTGGGTGCGTCAGGAATTGGAGCCATAGCGACTCATGTTATCACTAACGAAGAAGACCGAGTATGCGTTGATCGCCGTGTGCCACCTGGCCCGCTCGGAGCGCGAGGTGGTCAGCGCACGCGATATCGCGGCGCGCTATGCGGTGCGCCTGCCGCTGCTGATGAACGTCTTGAAGGCCCTGAACCAGAGCGGACTGCTCAGCTCGGTGCGGGGGGCGCGTGGGGGATATCGGCTGGCGGTGCCGGCGAAGACCATCACGCTGGCCGCGCTGATCGCGGCGGTCGAGACGCCGGTACGGCTGGTGCGCTGCGCCCCGCCGCAGGTGGCCGCGCGGCCGAGATGCGAGTTGAGCGAGTCCTGCCCGATTCGCGCGCCGGTGCACAAGCTACATGGCATGTTGAACAATCTTCTGACGCAGGTGACTGTGGCTGACTTCGCGTTCGATGCCGGCTACTCTGATGCGGGACAAGCTTTGAAGGCCGTTGGGAAATGAATCGCCGTATCTATCTCGACAACAACGCGACGACGCCCGTCGATCCGCTGGTGCTGCAGGCCATGCTGCCGTACTTCTGCGAGAAGTTCGGGAACGCGGCTTCGCGCAATCACGCCTTCGGCTGGGAAGCGGAGGAAGCGGTCCGCCAGGCGCGGGTGCAGGTCGCTGAGGTCATCGGGGCAAAGATCACGCGTGACGAAAAACGCAAGCTGCAGGCGAAGGAGATCATCTTCACCAGCGGGGCCACCGAGGGGAACAACATCGCGATCAAGGGCGTCGCGGAGTTCTACGCCGATCGCGGCAAGCACATCATCACGCAGGCAACCGAGCATAAGGCGGTCATCGATCCGTACAACTGGCTGGCCCAACACGGTTTTCGTGTGACGTTTTTGCCGGTGGACCGGCATGGGCGGATTGACCCGAGCCAACTGAAAGACGCGCTGACCGACGAGACGATCCTCGTCTCGATCATGCACGGCAACAACGAGATCGGCACGCTCCAGCCCATCGCCGAGATTGGCAAGCTGTGTAAGCAGCGCGAGGTCATCTTCCACACGGATTGCTGCCAGACCTTCGGTAAGGTGCCCATAGACGTGCAGGAGATGGGCATCGATCTGTTGACCTGTAGCGGGCACAAGATTCACGGGCCCAAAGGCGTCGGCGCGTTGTACGTGCGGCGCAAACACCCGCGC
>JAUWXH010000341.1 GCA_030616465.1 Planctomycetota bacterium
CTTGTGTTGCTCCTCGAGTTCGGTCAGCCCGCCGATGCCGGCACCCAGGACGACGCCGGCGCGGGTCGGATCGAACTTGCCGTCCTGGAGGGCGGAGTCCTGGTAGGCCATCTTCGCGGCTACAAAGGCAAGCTGGGCAAAGCGGTCCAACCGCTTGGCCACGCGGTGCTCGAGGTGCTGGGCGGGGTCATAATCGATGCACTCGCCGCCGATGCGCACGGCAAAGGGCGAGGCATCAAAACGCTGGATGGTGCGGATCCCGCTGCGGGCCGAGACCAGCCCGTCCCAATAGGTGCCGACCGTTATGCCGAGCGGCGTAACTGCGCCCAGCCCGGTAACGACAACACGACGATCGCCCATGTGACTTTCCTGCCGCTCGGCTACTGGGCGCTGTCGAGGTGGGCCTTGATGTAGTCGATCGCCTGGCCGACGGTCTGGATCTTCTCGGCTTCCTCGTCGGGGATACTGAGTTCGAACTCTTCCTCGAACTCCATCACCAATTCGACAGTGTCGAGCGAGTCGGCGTTGAGGTCGTTGACGAACGAGGTCTCGCGCGAGATCTCGTCCTCGGACATCCCCATCTGCTCGGCGACGATCTTTCTGACCTTGGTCTCGATTTCCGCGAGTTCAGGCACGAGCCGTTCCTCCTACCGGGATCCCAGATTTCGCCCGCTTGGATCCTGAATCTAATGGCGGGAGCCGCCTGCCCCGGCAAGCAGCCCTCTGCGCTTCGACCGACGAGCGGCGATCTGTCGGGCAAGCAGAGACTCCACCCGGGCCGACGCCACGACCGCCAAACACCGGCCCCGGAAACGGGGGGATATTACCCGGTCGTCCAGCGCTTGCCAAGGCAGAATCCGACGATCCGAGTCGGCCCCCGCGTCCGCTCGGCAGGCCGTCGCTGTTGGCCGGGCGAGCGGTACCATCGCCCACGAATGCAGGCGATCGCGAACAAGCTGTACGACATCGGGAGGTGGCTGACACGGTTTGACGAAGTCAGGCCGTGGAGCGATGCCGTCCGATTCCCACGGCCTGGCTGCGCTACGCTTCGCCAGACGGTGCCACCCTGCTCGTCGCCAGATTCCTCGTCGCGGACGCTCCTCGGAATGACACCGGGGGACTCTGGAACAGCGTCTACGGCCGAGACGGAGCTGGGCCGCTACATCAGGGGAGCACGGCCTCGAAGTCGAAGGTGTATTGCAGGCCGCGAATGGTGACCGGGATCTCACGGGAAGGTGGCATGCCTGCTTTGACAGCAGGCCTGTCGCGGACGCGCGGCCGGGCGGGCTTGGGGCGCGAGCTGGTTCGGGGACGCGCGGCGGGCTTCTGCCTCGGGGCGGCGGCGACCAAAGCGTCGAGGTCCTTGAAGTCCCACGTCTCGCGCGCCACCCGCCGCCCGGACGTGTCACAAACCCGACACCCATAGCAGTCCACCAACACCCGCGTGGCGAAGCGGTCAGACATGGCTTCCTTGCGCCGCGGCGAGCGCTTGGCCGCCTTCACCAGGTAGTGAAAAAGCTCGTGCAGGTAGACGAACAGCGCGAGTTGGTACGCGTCGGCGACGGTGAGGCGATACGTCGGCCGCCACCAGTGCGTGCGGTTGCTCCGGGCCTTGGCGATGCCCGTTGCGACTGTGAATGGATAGCGGTTGTGCCGGCCCAGATTGACCAGGATTTGCGCGTGCCCGTAGTAGCAGGTCCCGGAAAACTCCGCCCCGCGACTGTAGCGCACACGCACCTTCAGCTTGTCGTGGCGGTACGGGAGCGTGTGGCGCACGAACATGTGGCGCAGGCGCTCGGTGTCGAGGCTGGTCGAGTTATGCAAGTCCATCCGCTAACTCGCTTCCGTGCGAAACAGCTTGAATGAAGCTTCTCCTCGACCCGTGTGTTACTGTGGCTGCCAGCGCAGGCGCGGCTTGCGGGCCGCCGCCACCTCGTCGAGCCGGCGGACCGGGGCGTGCCACGGGGCCTGCTTGACGCGCTGAGGCTCCTCGACCGCTTCACGCTTGATCTGGATCAGCGCGTCGGCGAAGGAGTCGAGCGTCGCTTTGGTCTCCGTTTCGGTCGGCTCGATCATCAGGCAGTGCGGCACCGGCCAACTCATCGTCGGCGGGTGGAAGCCGAAGTCAATCAGTCGCTTGGAGACGTCGAGCTCGGTAATGCCATGCTCCTGCAACGCCGGCAGCAGGATGAACTCGTGGCCGTACGGCGGCGGGTAGGGCAGGTTGAAGTGGTCCCTGAGCCGCGCGGCCAGGTAGTTGGCCGCCAGGACCGCCATTTCGCTGGCCTCCTTCAACCCGGAATTGCCCAGTGCGCGCAGGTAGGCATACGTGCGCACGAGGACTCCGATCTGGCCGTAGAACGAACGCACTTTGCCGATGCTCTTGGGGCGGTTTTCGTCCCACCCGAAGGTGCCGTCGTCGCGGCGGACCACCTGCGGCACCGGCAGATAGGGCGCCAGCTTCTGGTTCGCGGCTATGGGGCCGGACCCGGGGCCGCCGCAGCCGTGCGGCGTGCTGAAGGTCTTGTGCGTGTTGTAGTGCATGATGTCCACGCCGAAGTCGGCCGGGCGGGCGATACCGCAAATGGCGTTCATGTTTGCGCCGTCCAGGTAGAGGAACGCGCCTTTTTCGTGCAGGATTCTTGCCATCTCCGTCACGCGCGTGTCGAACACGCCGACGGTGTTAGGGTGCGTCAGCATGAGCGCGGCGGTGTCTTCATCGACGTGTCGGCGCAGATCGTCGAGATCGACGCGTCCAACGGGCGTTGACTTGACGGAGACGGCCTGCCGGCCGCACACCGCGCAGGAGGCCGGGTTGGTGCCGTGGGCGGTGTCGGGCGTGAGGATCTTGGATCGTACGCCGCCGTGGTCGCGGTGATAGGCGTTGATGATCAGCAGGCTGGTCAGTTCGCCGTGTGCGCCGGCGGCCGGCTGGAGCGAGACCTCGGCCAGCCCGGCGATTTGCTGCAGATAGGTGCGCGTGCGGTAGAGCAGCTCGAGCAGGCCCTGCGCGTCGGCTTCGTCCTGGTAGGGGTGCAGGCAGGCGAAGCCGGGGTCGGCGGCAACCCGCTCGTTGACGCGCGGGTTGTACTTCATCGTGCACGAGCCGAGCGGGTAGAAGTTGGTGTCCACGCTGAACAGGCGCTGGTTCAGGCGCGTGAAGTGCCGAACAACCTCCGCTTCGCCGACCTGCGGCCAGTCCGGAGCCTCGTCGGCCCGTAGATTCGCGGGGATGATCTTGTTCACATCACAGGCAGGCACGTCGCACTCCGGCAGCGCGACGCCGCACGCGCCGGGCCGGCTTTGTTCGAAGATCAGCGGCAGTGGCTCTTTGGCATCCATCGTGTTGCAGCCTACGCCCGGGACGGAGCCCGGCCGCTACACCTCTCAATCAGCGCTCGCCAAAGCAGCGACCAGCGCGTCGATCTCCGCTTTGGTGCGTTTCTCGGTCACCGCGACGGCGAAGCAGTCGCTCAAGTCGTCAAACCAGCGGCCGAGCGGCACGCCCGCCAGAACGCCCTTCGACCGCGCGTGCCGCAAGACGCGCTCGACCGGTCGTTCGCTG
>JAUWXH010000412.1 GCA_030616465.1 Planctomycetota bacterium
AACCGGGTCGGCCCTGCACCTGGGCATCCAGGAGATCCGCGGCGAGCGCGCCCTCGATCAACTTGTCGAAGTGCCCCGCTAATGGCACAATAGACGCTAGTACGGAAACATGGGAATCGGCCGCGATACGGCCAGGCGAGCCGGGAATGGTTGCGCTGCCTCCAGACCAGCCTGAGAACCGCGAAGAGACGCCCACGGACGGTGGTACGCCGGACGTGGAGCAACCCAAGCCGGGCCGCCGCACCACCGGCGTCCGCTACGGCGCCATGCACTGGCTCGGGGAATTCCGCCGGCCGACCGGGCTCGACTTGTCTCCCGGCGGTAACGTGGTGATTCAGACGGATCGGGGCCTCGAGCTGGGCGAGTCGCTCGCGCTGGCGTGCCAGGACTGCGCGGAATCGGTCAGTCGCGAGCAACTCGAAGCATATGTCGAGCGCAGCGGGCCGGAGTTCTACCGGTGGAATTGCGGCAGCATCTTGCGCGCGGCCACGCCGCAGGACCTCGACGAGCACCGCCGCCTCAACGCCGACATCACCGCGGACGTTCAGCGTTGCGCGGCGGCGGCGGCGCGGTTCAGCCTGGACATGAAGGTGGTGACCGCCGAGCACCTGCTAGGCGGTGAGCGCATCGTCTTTTACTTCCGGGCGGACGGGCGCGTGGATTTTCGTGAGCTCGTGCGCGAGCTGGCCCAGTACTACCAGACGCGCATCGAGATGCGTCAGGTTGGGGCGCGCGATGAGGCCCGCTTGGTGGCTGACTATGAGATCTGTGGGCGGGAGTGTTGCTGCCGGAACTTCCTCAAGAAGCTTCAGCCCGTGAACATGAAGATGGCCAAGCTGCAGAAGTCCACGCTCGACCCGTCGAAGGTGTCGGGCCGTTGCGGGCGGCTGCGCTGCTGCCTGCGCTTCGAGCACGAGGGCTACGAGGAACTGGCCCGCAAGCTCCCGCGCGTCAATAGCCGGGTCGATACCACCGAAGGGATCGGCACGGTGCTCGACCGTCAGATCTTGACGCAACTGGTGCTGGTGCGTCTGGAAGCCGATCGGCGCGAGCTCGTCATCCCCGTCGAGGAGGTTCTCGCGTTCAACCTGCCGAAGCCCAAGCCCGTCAAAGCGGTCAGCGACGAGTCCGCCCCGGACGAAGCGGGCGTCCCCGCGCGCGAGGGTCGGCAGAGAAGCCGGTTTGTTCCGGACGCGGCCGCTGCCGCGGACACGCATGGCACCAAGAGCCGCCCCATGCCGCAGCCCCCTGACGCCCCCGACGCGGAAACGGCCCGACCACGCCCGGAAGCGGAATCGCCCGCGGACGACCAGGCCAGCGAGGAGCCAGCGAAGCCGGCCTCGAAACGTTCATCGGCCTCGCGTCGGCGACGACGACGACGGCGGCCCGGACGCCGACGCCCGGAGAAACCGCCGGACTCTGACGAGACTTGACGGCATCGTCGCGAAAGAGCAGCCCTACTGCCATGGAACCTGACGCCAACGAGCGCATCGAGCGAGCCATTCGTGAAGATGGGCGTTACCCGCCCGAGGCGTACGAGTTTCTCCACCGCGGGCTGGAATACGCCACGCGCATGGTGCACGGCGACGAACCGGCCGAAGGCCCGCGACACGTAAGCGGGCAACAGCTCTGTGAAGGTCTACGCGGGCTCGCCCTTGAGCAATGGGGACCGCTGGCCCGCGACGTGCTGGCCCGCTGGAACATTCGGGCCACACGCGATTTCGGCGAAATGATCTATTTCCTCATCAACCTCGGCGTGATGGGCAAGCAAGACTCCGACCGCCTCGAAGATTTCCACGAGGTCTACGACTTCGACCAGGCCTTCAACTCGTACCAGATCTCCTTCGACGCCATGGACGAGTAGCTGAGAACAGCCGCATGGAACGCTTCCTGCCCTCGTTGTCCGAGCCGGCCACCCGCTGGGTCCGGTTTCTCGCCCTGCTCGTCGTCCTCGGCTTGCTCGCCTGGGTAGCGCTGCTGCTGCGGCCGGTACTCACTCCGATCGCGGCCGCCCTGGCCATCGCCTACATTCTCAACCCGCTGGTCAGTTGGCTGGAAAGACGCGGCGTGCAGCGCCTGACCTCGATCGTCACCATCTACGTACTCGGCATCGGCACGACGCTGGTCCTGGCGGCTTTCCTGATCACGGCCGGCGGCGCCCAACTGATCGCCTTCGCCCAGGACCTCCCACGCTACGCGGATAACCTGGTCAACTGGCTCAACCAGAGCTTCCCCGGGCTGCTGGAGGGGGGCGACCAGAAAGAGCGGCTGGGGGCCCTGCTGCAAGAGCGCGGTCTCAGTCTGGCCGGGTCCGTGCTGGGCTACGCGCGCGGGCTGGCTTCCAGCGTCACCTACTGGGTGAGCCTGACCGTCCTGATCCCCATGTATTCCTTCTTCTTCCTCTGGCACTTCACCCCGATCGTCGATGCCGCTCGTGACCACCTGCCCGCCCCCTACCGCCCCACCATCGTCCGAATCGTCAGCATGATCGATCGAGCCACCGCCGAGTTCTTCCGCGGCCGATTCATCATCTGCCTGATCGTCGGCCTGCTGACCGCTATCGGCTGGTTCGCCGTCGGCGTGCGCTACGGCCTGCCGCTGGGTCTGGCGGTGGGGGTTCTGAACCTCGTGCCTTTCCTGGCGTTTCTGGGCCTGCCGCCCGCGTTGCTGTTCAGCTACCTGGCGGCGACCGAGGCGGGACAGGACTGGGTCTGGCCGGTCGTTCTGACGATGGCGGTGTTCCTGGCGGTGCAGGCCTTGGAAAACTTCATCCTCTCGCCGTACATCACCGGCCAGTCCGCCGGCCTGCACCCGATTACCACGGTCGTCGTCCTGTTGATCGGGGGTCAGTTGGCCGGGCTGCTGGGCATGTTGCTCTCCATCCCGATCGCCGGTACGGTGAAATCGCTGTGTAGCGAGTACCTGCTGCCCGAGGTTCGGCGACTGGCGGAGTTGGCCGAGCCGGACGAGCCAGCCCCG
>JAUWXH010000388.1 GCA_030616465.1 Planctomycetota bacterium
GGTCGTGGGATCTTTCTGCTGGGCGAAGGTGGGGATGATGATGTTCCGCTCGCGACAGCGCTGCACGGTCTTCTTGAGCACCTTCTCGTTGATCCTGTCGATGATCCTCACACCTTGTGCTCTTGGCTGGCGACTCTGTCATCCGGAGCGAAGCGAAGGATCCGGCTGCCTCGCCGAAGGTGGCCAGATTCTCCGGTCGGCTCGCTCCCTCAGAATGACATATGGGTGTTCCACTCGGGCCTCGCGAGTCCACTGGCGGCGGCGTACCTGCCCGTGTTCTTACGAGAAAAACGCATTGGCAGCAAGCTGTCAGTGCCACCGCAACTTAGAGCGCCTAACAAAACCCGTCCTGAAGAGCCGCAGGCTTCAGCCTGCGCGGCGCCGCGCGGACTGCAGTCCGCGGCTCTTTGGGTTGTGTGAGGCGCTCTTACAGTTGGCACGCACTGCGCGGTGGGCTATCGTGCCTGGCGCGCATCTGTGCGGGAGCGAGTGATGGGAATTGTGCTGGAGAACGCGATCTTGGCGGATATTGACCCGCCGCGGGTCGAGTTCGGCAGCCTGCGGATCGACGGCGGACGCATCGTCGAACGCGGCAAGAGCGTTTCACGTGAACTAGGCGACGAGGTCGTCGATTGCGCCGGGGCGGTCGTGCTGCCGGGATTGGTCAACGGGCACGCGCACCTGTACTCGGCGTTGGCGACCGGCATGCCCCCGCCGCCGAGGGCGCCGGGAGAGTTCCGTGAGATTCTCGAGCTGGTCTGGTGGCGGCTGGATCAGGCGTTGGATGCCGAGTCGATCGAAATGTCGGCCCGGATCGGGGCGCTGGATGCGCTCCGCTGCGGCACCACCACGCTGAGCGACCACCACGCCTCGCCGAACTGCATCGGCGGCTCGCTCGACCTGATCGAAGAAGCGTTGGCGGAGGTGGGGCTGCGCGGCGTGCTGTGCTACGAGACAACCGACCGCCACGGGCCGGACGGGCGTGAAGCCGGGCTGGAGGAGAATCGGCGTTATCTCGAGAAGCACTATGGCCGCCCGGGCAACCGGTTCGCCGGACTGGTGGGGGCGCACGCCTCCTTCACGCTCGAGGACGAAACGCTGGGGCAGCTCGCGGGTCTGGCGGCGGACTTCGGCACCGGCGTGCACATGCATGTAGCGGAAGATCTGTGTGACGAGGAGGACTGCCAAGCGCGGCATCAGCAATTCCTGATCGATCGCCTGGTGAACGCGCGGCTGCTGATGCCCGAGTCCGTCTTCGCGCACTGCACGCACCTCGACCCGGAAGCCATCGCGCGCGTCAGCCAGGCCGGCCTCACGGTCGCCCACAACCCGCGCTCGAACATGAACAACGCGGTCGGCTACCCCCTGGTGGCGTCCTTCCGTTGCCCGGTCATGCTCGGCACCGACGGGATCGGCAGCGACATGTTCACCGAGGCCAAATGCGCCTGGTTCAAATCGCGCGACGAGCGCGCCGGCGTGACGCCGAACGGCGTGCTCGGAATGCTGGCGCACTCGGCTCGGCGCGCCTCGGCGGCGCTGGACATCACGCTGGGCAAGCTGGAGCCCGACGCGGCCGCCGACATCGTCATCACCGACTACCGCCCATCCACACCACTGACGAGCCACAACCTGGCAGGGCACTTCATCTTTGCGATGGGCGCGAACCACGTCGCGAGCGTCATCGTAAATGGAGAGTGGAAGCTGCGTGAGCGAGTGGTGGCGGCGTGTGACGAGCCGACCGTTCGGCGCTGCGCCGGCGATGTCGCGCAGGTACTCTGGTCGCGGATGGAGGCAATCCGCACCGACTGACGCCGGCGCAGAGAAAGGACGAGAGCATGTCGGAATCCGAAGCGCCGGCGGTTGTTCTCAATTACGCCGTTGTGCCGAAGCGTAAGTCGTTCTGGGATCCTTTCCCCGAACAGCGCACACGGCGCCAGAGGGTCTTGGACTGGGTGTTTGGCATTGTTATGCCGATCGTGTGCGTGGTGGCGGACCCGATCGTCTTCCGAGGGTTTGGGCCTATCTTAGGCCAGTATAGGGTGGTGGCGTACTGGACGATCGGATTCGAGCTGGCCGCCCTGTTGCTCTGGCTGGTTGGCGGACACCGCAGCGGGCCACTGCGCGCCGTGTTCGGCGGCGCGCTGTTCGTAGGCAGCGGGCTGTCCCTGGGGATCGGACTCGTGCTGCTGCCCTTCTCCGTGATCGGGTTGCTGGCGGGCATCGGCGTGCTGGGGTTCACGCCCCTGGTGACGGCTTACGTGTTCCTCGGCAATGCGGTGCAGGCGATCAGGCAGACGCGCTCGCGGGGCGCACACGCGCAGATCGCCCCGAGGGCGGTCGTCGGTGCGGCGCTCGCGGCGGGGGTGTTATTCACATTCGGCGTCATTGCTCCGTGGCGGATGGACGCGGTGTTGAGGGCGATCCGGCAAGGCGACGCGCCGGCGGTCCAGGTGTTGAAGCGTTGGCATTGGTGCGTCGATATGGACCGACTTGTTTGGGCTTACTCGGGCGAAACCGACGCGCAAGGCAGGGCCCGCCTGGCTGGGGCGTACCGCGAAGTTACCGGCGAGGACATCCAGCAGCGCCTGATGATGCTGGACGATTGAGCCGGATCGGCGGGCGGGGCCCGCCCTACTTTTCGACCATGGTTATCGCCGGGTGCCATGGGCAGGCCCCGGCCAAGCTGCGGTTTGCCCGTGCCGTCCGAGAGCGAACACGGGCAGGCCTCGAAGACTCGACCTGCCTGTGGCACCCTGCGTACCCGGTTCAGGCACGGCAGGCCGCACACAAGCTCAGGGCCGTTCTACCAGTCCGATGGCTTCTCAATGAACCCGCCGCTGCCGTCGGGGACGCGCGCGGGAAACTGGGCATGCTTCAGCAAGGCGAGGGGAAGCGTTCTGTCACGGTCGGCTGCGGAGCGGAGTTCGACGGCGGCCCCTCGAATGGGGTTGCGACTGGGGACATACACGAGCACCTGCTTGCGCGGGAACTGTGCCTTGATCATGTGAATCGCCGGGACCAGGTCGGAATCGCCGCTGACGAGCACGAACAGGTCACAGCAATCTCGATACGCGTCATCGAGCATGCGGACGGCGATGTTCACATCCGTGCGCTTCTCTTCCGTTTGCGTGAACATGCGGCTGCCGGTGAACTTGCACCGCTCCACCCGACAGCGGAT
>JAUWXH010000468.1 GCA_030616465.1 Planctomycetota bacterium
ACCGGCCGGACCGCGACTCGGTACCGCACAGAAACGGGCGCCCGCAGTCACCGCATTTCACCTCCCGGTGAGAACCGACCAGCGTCTCGGCCATCGATCCGCTACGGACGCAGAACGGCAACACCAGACCCTCCAGGTACCAGGTTCGCAGCGTCAACACGGCCAGCAGAACGAAGATGCAACGCTCCGGCCAGAGTCGCAGGCGGGATGGGCGGGAAGACACGGCGGTAGGCATGGCAAGAGGAATCCGGCAGCAGTGTGCACGTAACAGTTACAGCTACGTCAAAAAGGGATCACACCGGAAATGCGGGTTGTTCCTTCTAGATATGGTGATTCGGGGCGAGAGAAAGATCAATAGTAGTCCGCTCCCCACTCCGGGTGGTGGTGACGGTCGCCGCGGACCCGGCCTGACCGCTACAGTAAAGTTTGCATGCTAGATTTGACTGGAATCACGCGAGCCGCGGCAAACGTTCCACGGAATTGCATACGCAGATGCTTGAGGCGGGCAATGCCCCGGGAAAAGACCAGTAGCGAACAGCGCAAGTCGTATCGATGCCCGGTGGCGTCCTTGCAGCGCAACGGCGAGTTGAAGTGGGGACGGCCGCCTTGCCGGTCTGTCTGCTGGACGAATCGGCCGGGGGATTTTCCGTATTGATCGACCGCCGGCCGGCGTGTGGGACGATAGACTCAACGGGGCATGGTGCGCTTCTCGCGGGAATGTGACGGCTATGAACGTGCTGCTGCCTCTGCTGATCGTAGCAATCGGCGCGGATGTGCCGATGGACGTCCGCTATCCGGAAGCGGTCGAGGTCTTTCATTGCGCGTTCGACCGCCGCTGGGACGACAACTTCGACCGTTGGCCCGATCGCTGGACGCGGCGGCGGGGTCAGGGATTTCCGCACTATGTGAAGATCAAGATCAGCGACGAGCCGTCGCCGGCGGGAGATCGGTGTTTGCGCATCGATCTGGACGGCGGAGCGGCCGCGGTCTACAGCCCCACCGTGCCCGTCGGCCCCCTGTTCAGCTACGTGCTGGAAGGCTACGTCAGCACGGAGGGCCTCGAGCACGATCGGGCCTACTTCTCGCTTACGCTGCTGGACGAGAAGCGGCAGCGCCTGGAGTCGTTCTCCTCGCAGAAGGTCCGCCGCACCGACGGCTGGACGAAGCTTCGGCTCGGGCCGATCTCGCCGGCAAGCGATGAGGCACGGTTCGCCGTGCTCGGATTGCACGTCCGCCCCGGCACGCGCGAAGATCTCGAGGGGACCGTCCTGTTCGACGACGTCTGGCTCGCCCGTTTGCCGAACATGGCATTGCGCACCAGCCACGCGTACAACTTCTTCACCGACGTCGCCCAGGTGCAGATCGACTGTACGGCGTCGGGGTACCTCGACAAGGATCTCATCGTCGTCTTCGAGCTGGCAGACGTAGATGGTATCGAGCTGGCCCGGGTGGAACGCCAGCTTCAGACCCAATCGGCCGAAGGCAAGCCGGAACTCTCCCTGGAAGACTTCGGCGATCAGCCTGCCGGCCTGATCGGCAAGGCACAGTGGAAACCGCCGATTCCGGGGCCGGGACTGTACCGGGTCCGGGCGATGATGAAAAGGCGGAACACGCAGGCGCACCGGCGCGAGCTGACCCTGGTGGTGGTCGAGCCGCACCGCAGTCCGCCCGGCGGAGAGTTCGGCTGGACGCTGCCCGACGGCGACCACCCGTTGCCGTTGCCGATCCTCACCCAGGTGATCTCCCAGGCAGGCATCAACTGGGTGAAGTATCCGTTTTGGTACGAGGACCAAGGCAGCGCGAAAACGGTGGAACGCCTGATCGCCTTCGGCGAACGGCTCGGTAGCCAGGGGATCGAATTGATCGGCCTGTTGTCCGATCCGCCCGAGTCGCTGACCAGCCGCTACGGCCGATCCGAATCGCTGCTGACGGTCGCCGAGATCTTCGCCCCCGACCCCCAGGTCTGGTACCCGTCGCTGGAGCCGGTGCTCGCCCGGCTGGCCACGCGCATCCGCTGGTGGCAGTTGGGCGACGATACGGACACGAGCTTTGTGGGCCACCCGAATCTGTACGGGAAGATCGCCCAGATTAAGAGTGAGCTGGACCGGATCGGCCAGGACGTGAACCTGGGGATTGGCTGGGGATGGATGAACGCCCTGCCGCAAGGTGCCCACGGCGAGTTGCCCTGGCGATCGCTCAGTCTCTCGGCCGATCCGCCCATGACGCACCTGGAGCTGGCCAGCTATCTGGACGCCTCCCGCGGCACGCCGCTTAGGCGCTGGGTAGTGATTCAGCCCCTGCCGGCAGACGAGTACTCGTCGGAGGTCCGCGCCACCGACCTGGTCCGCCGGATGATCGCCGCCAAGATTCACGGTGCCCACGCTATCTTCTGTCCTCAGCCGTTCAGCACGCGACAGGGGCTGATGAACGACGACGGCACGCCGGGCGAGTTGTAC
This sequence comes from Planctomycetota bacterium, assembly GCA_030616465.1. GTDB lineage: Bacteria > Planctomycetota > Phycisphaerae > UBA1845 > Fen-1342 > JAUWXH01. Next base: position 2,457 of record JAUWXH010000468.1, read on the forward strand.
CTGCCGTGGCGAACCGCGGCGCTGGCGCTGGGTGGATCGGAGTATCTCGGCAGCATCCAACTGCCCGGCGGAAGCCGCAACCTGATCTTTTCCCGCTCCGACGACGCCGTAATGGTCGTCTGGAACGACCAG
>JAUWXH010000146.1 GCA_030616465.1 Planctomycetota bacterium
GCCGGCCCCAGCGTTTTACGGGGCTGTGGCGGGCCCGAGCTGTCTGATCGTGGGCGGCGACGACGAAGACGCAGTCGAGGCCTACTACGCTAGGTACGCTGACGACCTGGCAGCGAGGTACGTCGGCGAGCCGAAGGCGTGGTTGGGTGTGAGCACGTCGCCGGTGCCCGAGGCGCTGAAGGCGCACATCGGCCGGGGTGGATTGATGATCGGGAACGTGGTCGTGGATAGTCCGGCGGATGAGGCCGACCTGCAACGCTACGACGTGGTCGTCTCGTTTGACGGCAAAGCGATCGAGGAGATGGAGGACTTGCTCCAGGCGCTTGGTGACACAGAGCAGGGCGAGACGGTCGAGATGGTCGTGATCCGCAAGGGCAAGGAGACGAAGCTGACCGTCACGCCCGGCAAGCGTCCCCAGGACGCCGCGTGGGAGTACAAGTACGAGCAAGAAGAAGAGGCGGTTCTCGACGACACGTTCGTTTTCCGCGGCCATCAGCTCAAGCTGGGGCCGGGCGGAGACGTATTTCTCCAGCCGCTGGGTCGGCTCAAGGACTTGCCGGATCCGCTGCGGTTCTTGCAGTTGCTCCAGCGGGGTGATGATGACGAGGATCTGATCCTGCGCTTCGACACCGAAGACGAAGCGCACGGGGAGATGGAAATCAAGATCAAGATCGACCGCGACGGTGAGGTGCTGGTGATTCATCGCACCAAAGACGGCAAGGTGACCGTCGAACGCGCGGACAAGGAGGGCGAAACGTCCTCGGCCACGTATGACAGCGTCGAGGAGCTCAAAAAGGAAGATCCGGAGGCGTACAAGCTGTATGAGGGCTTTGGCTGCGGGCACCGGCAGACCATGATCCTCAGTTACCCTGACCTCAAGGACCTGCCCAAGCTGCAAAAGCGCTACCAGAAGCAGATTCAGCTTCGCCTTGGAGACGTGCAGACAAAGATCCGGGTGGCCACGGAACAGGCCGGGCGCGCTGTTGAAGATGCCAACCGGACCGTCAGAGTCCTGACCAGGGCTTTGCCCCCGGGAGCATCTGCCGAGGTGGACCTGGACATCACGATCAACGACGACGGGTCGATCAGCGTGATTGTGCGGAAGGGCGACACGCGCGTGACCTACGAGTTCAAGGGCAAGGACGACTTCAAGCAGCGTGAGCCGGAGCTGTTCGAGAAGTTCCGCGACGCACTGGAATAGCCTTTTCGCAGTTCGCCACTGCTTACCGCGCCCGAGGCCGCCCCTCCCGGTCTCGGGCGCCCATTTGCGCCCCGCGTTCCGTTCGGGCACGGTTGTTATTCGCTGCTCGATTGTGCCATTGGAAGGGTCACGTGGACGGTGGTGCCCTCGTCGGGGCAGCTCTCCAGCCAGATTCGTCCACCGTGGGCCTCGACGATGCGGTGTGCGTGTGCCAGGCCCAGCCCGCGAGCGCGGCCGGCCGGCCGGTGCGAATAGAAGGGATCAAAGGCCCGCTGGAGAACGCCGGGGTCCATGCCGATGCCCGTGTCACGAACAACCACCTCGACCCACTCCGTGGCGTGGGGATGCACTGCGGGTCGATCACGAATGTCGAGTCCGGATCGGGCCAGGCCGGCCGGTCGGGCCGTCCCAACCGTGCATTCCATGGTGATGCGGCCGTCATTGGCGGCGACTGCGTGCGCTGCATTGGCGACCAGCTCAGCGAAGACACGCTTGATCTGATCGGCGTCCGCCATGATCGCGGGCGACGCACCGGCGTCCGCCGCGCCATGCTCATACTCGGTCTCCGGCAGGTGCACTTGGAGTCGCGCGGCGGGCATTCCTGAGCGTTCGCTCCATTCGTCCCGCACCTCGGTCAGCAGCTTGGCCAGATCCACCGGGGCCAGGTGTGGGGAGCGTGGCCGGGCGAAGTCCATCAGCTCGCTGACGATACGGCTGCACTCGTGGGCCTTGCGGTGGATCAGATCCAAAGAGCGCTTCATCTCCGGATCGGCCGTCGCGTCACGGAGGATCTGAGCCCGCCCGGAGATCACGGTGAGCGGACCGTTGAGCTCGTGCCCGGCACCGGCGGCCATCTCGGCGATCATCGAAAGCGTGCGCGAGCGCAACAACTGCAACTGTGTTTGCTGAAGCCGCCGATTGGCTCCGGCCAGGTCTTCGGAGAGCCGGCGTGCGGACGCCTGGGCGTTGGCCTGCCCCAGGGCCAGCCCGAGGTGCGCCAGGAACGAGCGCAGCTCCTCGCTCTCGGCGGCGAAGTGCGCGTGTTCGTCCTGCTCAGAGAAGAAGACGACTCCGCCGGCAAGGTCTCCGTCGTGAACAATCGGGAGCAGCCAACAGTCGCCCGTTGCCTGATCGATCACGGAGGGCGGAAGTATGGCGTGAATCGCTCGCGGAGCGCGTGTCACCACCGCATTGGGCAGGTCGTCGGCAACGCGGAGCCACTCGAGCAGATCAGCCGGCACGTCCTCGGTGAGGCGGCCTTGTTCGTCCGGGTTCTCGCCGATCCAACTGATGTCCACCGCTGCTTGGCCCGCCCGCAACCCGAAAGCGGCCAGCCGCGGGCGGCACAGCGCGGTGGCCGACGCGTGGGCGACCGCCGCCACCACCTCCGGCAGGTCCAACCGCGCATTCAACTGCCCGGCAAACTCACTGATCGCCTCGAAGTAGCGCGCCGCCACGGCCAGTTGACGGTTGCTGGCGAGCAACTCGGCGTTCAGCCGGCCGAGCTCGGTGTTGGCCTGCGTGAGTGACTTCAGGTAAAGGTCCTGGGGTGTCTCGCGGTCGAGCCCGAGCAATTCCCCCTGCTCGGCGACGTCGCTTACGAGCCCTTGAATCACGCCGGCGAGGTCCTCTTGGGAGTACCCCAGATGCCGGGCAATGCGGGCTGAGTCTTCATAGAAGACGTAGTTGCCGGAGTATCCGATGCGTTGCTCGCGCGCGATCGTGTCCGCCAAGTTGACCAGCCCGATCAGACCCGGGCAGCTCAAGCCGGTGGGCAGGGTGTCGGCCGCCAGGTGATGCAGCCAGATCACATCCTGCAACTGCCGGGCCAGGCCCCAGCGCTCTGCCAACCGGCGACCGGCCACGGTGTGATCCACGCCGAGGATGGCCCGTTCGCAGTCGGCGACGTCGCCGCGGGTCTGCTCGCCCTCGGCCGCGATGCGCGCGTAGGCCTTGGGGAAGACGGTGTCGAGGGCCACCTTTCCCAGGTCGTGCAGCAGGCCAGCGACGAATGCCTCCTCCGGGTCAATCTCGCGTTCGCGTTGGGCCGTGGCCAGTCGGCGTGCGGCACACGCCACCGCCAGTGAGTGCTTCCAGAACTCCGCCCGCTGCAAGCCGCGCTGCGCGCGCGGTCCGGGCGCCGCGGAGAAGCACTCCACGAACTTGACCGCCAGGACGATGCTGCGGACGGCCGAGAAGCCGAGTCGCACAACCGCCCGTTCCAGCGTCGCGACCGGCTCGCGGACGCCCATCGCCGCCGAGTTGGCTACCGAGAGAAGCTTGGCCGTCAGCGATTGGTCGGCACGCAGGACGCGGACCACCTCCTCGATCGCGCTGTCTGGGTCCGAGGTGATCTGCAACAGCCTCACCGCGATGGGGGCCAGCGTCGGAAGGCTCTCAAGATGAGTAAGCGCCAGCTCTGGATTCGGAACAGAAGCCACTTCCCCCGCCCCAACCGCAGTGTCTTCGTCACTCACAAACCAGTTCCGTTATCCGCCTAACGAGTTGCTCGATACTGAACGGCTTCTGGAGGAAGTCGTCGGCCCCGCAATCCAACAGGTCCTGCACGTCCGCCCGGTTCACCACGCCGGAGACGATGATGATCTTCACGTCCTGTAGCGATGAATCGTCCCGGATCGTCCGGATCACCACGTTACCGTTGATATCGGGCAACATGTAATCCAGCACGATGATGTCGGGGCGAAACTCCTTGGTGCGCAAGCCGGCGTCGAACCCGGTGACGGCGGTCTGGACCTCGAAGCGGCCGTCGCGCTCCAGTAGCTCGACGAGCATCTCGACAATGGCCCGGTCGTCATCCACCACCAGCACGCGCTTCTTGCCCATGTCCAGGCGGTCCAGCGGGATGCCGTTTTCCTTCATGAACTGGATGAGGGCCTCGCGGGGAATGCGCCGGAACTTCGATCCGGGGACGCGGAACCCCCGCAGCCGGCCGCTATCGAAACACCGAATCACGGTTTGCTGGCTAACATTGCAAATGCTGGCTACTTCGCCAGTTGTGAAAACGGTCTTGCTCAGAGGTGAACCAGCGTAACGTCCGTCCTTGGCCATGAGCTCGCTCGCAGTTTACCCAGATACCCCAGCATGATAGAAGATAGTTCAGGTTTCAGTGGCCGGCAAGTCGTGAGCGGGCAGTTTCACTCCCGTTTTTCGGCCAGCGTTACCGGCTCGCGATCCGGCCTCGCCAAGTGTACCAACAGCAGTGACAGGTCGGTGGGGTGAATCCCGCTCACCCGGGCCGCTTGGCCCACGCTCCGCGGACGCACGGCCGACCAGCGCTCGGCAGCCTCGCGACGCAGGTGAGCGATCGACGCATAATCCACCTCCCGCGGGATCTGCCGCTCTTCCAGCCGGCGAAAACCATCGATAACCCTTTGCTGGCGCTCAAGATAGCCGCCGTACTTAATCTCGACCAACGCCCGCGTCCAGACATCTGTCTCGCGCCGGTAATCGCCGAGCTCCTCCAGCTCGGCGGCGAAGCGCTCCCCGTCCTCCTCGGGGCGCTTGAGCCAATCGCGGATCGGGCGGCCCTCCCACCGCAGGCGGGCAAGGGCCGCTCGCAGGTTGGCCAGACTGGCTCTCTTTCTCCGGAACCGCTCCCAACGGGTGTCGTCCACCAAGCCAACCTGGCGACCAAGGGGGGTCAAGCGGGCGTCGGCGTTGTCGTAACGCAGGTGCATACGATGCTCCGCGCGTGAGGTGAACATCCGGTAGGGCTCGGTCACGCCGCGGGTGACCAGATCGTCGATCATCACGCCGACGTAACCCTCGTCGCGGCCAACAGTTATCGGACGTTCCCCCGCCGCGAGACGCGCCGCGTTGACGCCCGCGACAAGCCCCTGGCCGGCCGCCTCCTCGTAGCCGCTGGTCCCGTTGATCTGCCCCGCCAGAAACAGCCCCCGAACGCGTTTGGTCATCAGGGTGGCATCGATCTGCTCCGGCGGCGCGAAGTCGTACTCCACCGCGTAGCCCCACTGCAAGATGTGCGCCTGCTCCAGGCCCTCGATCAGGGTGACCATGCGGCGCTGGACGTCGCGCGGCAACGAAGTGCTGATCCCGTTGAGGTAGATGCGGTCGCTGTCACGGCCCTCGGGCTCGAGGAAGATCTGGTGTCGGTCCTTCTCGGCGAAGCGGACCACCTTGTCCTCAATACTCGGGCAGTAGCGGGGCCCGCGGGACTGGATCTGGCCAGAGTACATCGGTGCGCGTTGGAGGTTGGCGCGGATTAGATCGTGCACCGCCGGGTTCGTCTGCGCCAGCCAGCAACACACCTGCGGCTGCGTGAGCCGATCGGTCATGAAGGAGAAGGGAGCCGGCTGGGGATCGCCCGGTTGTTCGCGCAGCCGGGAGAAGTCCACAGAGCTTCGGGCGACTCGCGGCGGGGTCCCGGTCTTCAGGCGCGCGAGCTCGAACCCCAGCTTACGAAGGGACTCACTGAGTCCGACGGCGGCGTTTTCGCCGATTCGGCCGCCCGGCGTCTTCGACTCCCCGCAGTGCATCAACCCGCGCAGGAAGGTGCCGCAGGCGACGACGACTGCGCTGGCAGCGATGAAGCTCCCGTCCGCGAGCCGAACGCCGGTGACCTGCTTGTCACTGGTCCCGCGCGACGACGGACGGGCTTCGATGGCCTCCACGCCGGCTTCAAGGATCGTGAGGTTCGGGCAGGACTGGAGATGGCGTCGCAGGGCGGCCACATAGAGCTGGTGGTCCGCCTGGGCGCGTGGCGCCCACACGGCCGGGCCTTTCC
>JAUWXH010000062.1 GCA_030616465.1 Planctomycetota bacterium
AGTGGCGATTGTTCACGGTTTGCATGGTTCTAGCCCTTCTGCCGCCGCTTTCGTCAGGGCAGCACGAGGGGCAGGAGCCCGCTGAACCGGCGCACGCGACGCCGGGTGAGCAGGCAGCACCCGCTGCACACGATGACCACGCCGGGGCCGAGAAGCCGGCATTGTTGCAGTTCGACCCGGGCGCGGCCATCTGGTCGATCATCATCTTCCTGGTGCTGCTGGCCGTGCTGCGCACCTTTGCCTGGAAGCCGGTTCTCAAGGTCTTGAAGCAGCGCGAACAGTTCATTCAAGACTCGATCGACGGTGCCAAGCGCGAGCGGGAGGCGGCGGACAAGTTGTTGGTCGAATACCGCACGCAGATCGACCACGCGCGCGAGGAGGCCACCGCCATCGTCGAGAAAGGCAAACGCGACGCCGGGGAGGTTACCCGCCGCATCCAGGGCGAAGCGCGCAAGGAGGGCGAGGAAATGATCGCGCGGGCCCGCCGAGAGATCCAGCTCGCCAAGGACACCGCCGTCAAGGAGCTCTACGACCGGACCGCCGAGTTGGCGGTCCAGGTAGCGGGCCAGGTGGTCGGCAAGACGCTCTCGGCCGAGGAGCACCGCGCGCTGCTGGCCGAGTCGTTGGAGCGGATGAAGGGCTCGAACGAGGCGAAGCTGAACTGAGTGTCGGAGTAGAAACGGTCACAGGGGCAAATGGTCAAGTGCGTAAATGGTCAAATGGGCGCGCCGCTGAAGTCCCCGCGCAACCGTTGGGCCGGTTCCCATGCAACCATTTGACGAGTTAACCATTTAACCGCCGAAGGCGCCATGGCAGAGTCGATCGACAAGCTGGAAGACCTGGCGGAGGTTTACGCGACGGCGTTGTTCGAGCTGGCGCAGAAGGCCGGGCTGGTGGAGCAGGTTCGCGGCGAGCTGGAAGAGCTGGTTCGCCTGGAGAAGTCGGAGCCGGACTTCGCCGCCTTCCTGAGCTCCAGCGCCGTTGACGACGACCGGCGGGCGGCAAGCCTGGACAAGATGTTCCGCGACCGGCTCAGCGACCTGGTGCTGAACACGCTTCAGGTAATGAACCAGCACGGGCGCTGCGGGCTGCTGAGCGTCTTGTGTCGCCAGTACGTGCTGCGGCAGGAAGAGGCCGCGAACCAGATCGAGGCATTGGCCGTCAGTGCGGTGGAGCTGGACGAGTCGCAGCGGAAAGCGGTCGAAGCGCTGGCAGCCCGTCTCACGGACAAAGAGCCGCTGGTCGAGTTTGCCGTCGATCCGTCGGTGCTGGGTGGGCTGGTGCTGCAGATCGGCGACTGGCGCTACGACAACTCGCTGCGGACCCGGCTCAAGGTCGCCCACGGGCAACTCCGCGAGCGCGGGGACCGCGGTCTGGAGGTTGGAGTAGCGAGTTAAGAGTTGTGCCGGACACCGCGACGCCCACAGGATGCTGACAGCGGATGCCTGAAAACCGAAAACTGACAACCGGTAACTGACCATGAAATTCCAGGCAGACGAGATCGCCACGATCATCAAAGAGGAGATCGCTCGCTACAAGGCCGAGCTCGACGTTGCCGAGATCGGCAAGGTGCTCGAGATCGGCGACGGCGTCGCGCGCATCTACGGGCTGAACAAGGCCATGGCGAGCGAGATGCTCGAGTTCGCCAGCGGGGCCATCGGCGTGGTGTTCAACCTCGAAGAGAACTCGATCGGTGCGGTGGTGCTGGGCGATTATCTGAGTATCAAGGAGGGCGAGGAGGTCCGTGGCACCGGCCGGCTGCTCAGCGTACCGTGCGGGGAGGCCTTGGTCGGCCGCGTGGTGGACCCGCTGGGTCGTCCGTTGGACGGGAAGGGTCCGGTGCAATCGCCGCACCGCCGTCCGCTGGAGAGCGTCGCCCCCGGCATCGCTGGCCGCCAGCCGGTCAACGAGCCGCTGCAAACCGGCATCAAGGCCGTCGACAGCATGATCCCCATAGGCCGCGGACAACGCGAGCTCATCATCGGCGACCGCAAGACCGGCAAAACCGCCATCGCGATCGACACCATCATCAACCAGCGTGGCGGCGACGTGATCTGCGTCTACGTGGCGATCGGACAAAAAGAATCGACCGTCGCCGCCATCGTCGAGACCCTCCGCCAGTACAACGCGATGGACTACACGATCGTTGTCTCGGCGAACGCGGCGGACCCGGCCCCGCTCCAGTACATCGCACCCTATGCCGGCTGTGCCATGGCCGAATACTTCATGTACGGGCAGGGTCGGGCCACGCTGTGCATCTACGACGACCTGTCCAAGCACGCGCAGGCCTACCGCCAGCTCTCGCTCCTGCTGCGCCGGCCGCCGGGCCGCGAGGCCTACCCCGGCGACGTGTTCTACTTGCACAGCCGGCTGCTGGAACGCTCCTGCAAACTGGCCGAACGCAGGATCATCATTCGCGGCGACGCTCCCCCGCAGACCGAAGAGGGCCTCAGCGGCAAGGTGTACGTCGGCGAGCAGGATATGGAACAGCTCCACGCCGACTTCGATGCGTTACCGGACAAAGACAACCACGAGATCCGCAAGGTTCCCAACACCGGCGGCAGCCTGACCGCGCTGCCCGTGATCGAAACACTCGAGGGCGAGGTGGCGGCCTATATCCCGACCAACGTGATCTCGATCACCGACGGGCAGATTTACCTGGAGCCGGACCTGTTCTTCGCCGGCGTGCGGCCCGCGATCAACGTGGGCATCAGTGTCAGCCGGGTGGGCGGCAACGCCCAGATCCCCGCGATGAGGAAGATCGCCGGCTCGCTGCGGCTTGACCTGGCGGTGTACCGCGAGCTGGAGGCCTTCGCCCAGCTCGGCACCGAGCTCGACCCGGCCACGCAGAAGCAGCTTGATCGCGGACGGCGGATGGTCGAGCTGCTCAAGCAGCCGCAGTACGTACCTAGGGACGTGATCGATCAGATTCTCTCGATCCACGCGGGCGTACGCGGTTTCCTGGATGACATCGCCCTCGACCGCGTGCGCGAGTTCGAGGAGAAGCTGCTGAAACATTACCGCGACGAGTTCCCCGAGGTTCGCGAAGAGTTGGCCACGACCCGAAAAATGACCGACGAGCTCGACGCCAAGCTCAAACAGGTCGTGGCGAACTTCAAGACGCGCTTCGCCGCGCCTGCGGCGAGTGAAAAATGAAAAAGGCACAATGCAAAATGAGCAGGGTGCGCGACGCCCGAGACCGTAGGGCAGGTCGAGTCTTCGAGACCTGCCACCACTGGAAGGAAGGGCAGAGCAAAAGGCAGGTCTCGAAGACTCGACCTGCCCTACTCGGGTGACGTAGATGGCCAAAGCGCGAGCAATTGTGAAACGCCGCCGGGCGGTGCGCAACATCCGCAAGATCACCCAAACCATGCAACTGATCGCGACCGCGCGCTATCAGAAGTGCTACCAGCGGGCCGTGGCCAGCCAGCCGTACACCCAGCGGATCACCGAGATGGTGCAGGCCGTCGTCGAGACCGACGCCGTCCAGCAACTGCTGCGGGCCCTGGAGGAAGATACCGACGGGGTAACGTCGCACGCGGCGTCGGCCGAGGGCGATCCCACCGGCCGCGTGCTGCGCCTGCTCAAGCCCAACCAGGGGGTTGGCCAAAGCGTCCTGTTGACGATCACGTCCAACCGGGGGCTGTGCGGGGCGTACAACGCTTCCGTCCTGCGTACCGCGATGGAGCACCGCGAGAAGCTGCTTGCCGACGCCATCACGCCGGCGCTGGAGATGGTCGGCAAGAAGGGCGTCAACTACATGCGCTTCCTCGGCCACGAGCTCGCCGACACCATCACGGACATCGAGGACCGCATCGCGTACGCTCGTGTGGCCACGATGGCCGAACGCTACATGAAGCTGTACGAAGACCAGGCCGTTGCCCGGGTGGACGTGGCCTATGTGCGGTTTCACTCGGTGGGCGTGCAACGGCCGACGGTGGTTCAGTTGTTGCCGATCGAGCCGCCGGAGGCGGCCGAAGCGGAGGCACACCGCTTGCGCCCGGACTTCGAGTTTTCCCCGCCGCCGGCCGTGCTCTTGACTCGGCTGATCCCCGAGACGGTCAAGGTGCGCCTGTTCCAGTACTTCAACGACGCAATCGTGAGCGAGCAGGTGGCCCGGATGGTGGCGATGAGAGCTGCCACCGACGCGGCTGGCGATATGATTAAGTACCTGACGCGGCAGTACAACCGCGCCCGCCAAACGCAGATTACGTTGGAGCTGGCGGACATTGTTGGCGGCGCTGAGGCGGTGAAATAGTGCAGAGTTCAGAGTTAAGAGTTGACAGTTGCGGGCAGGACCGCGAAGCGATCCAAACCGGCCGGTTTCAACTCGCCACTCTTAACTCGCTACTTTGAACTCCGTATCGGAGCTACATATGTCTGGTAATGTTGAAAACTGGGGCCAGGTCACCCAAGTCATCGGCTCGACGCTCGATGTCGAATTCGACGAGGCCCACCTGCCCAAGATCTACAACGCCTTGAAGGTCGAGGTCAAACGCGACGTCGGCGGCCGCTTCGAGGACCAGACGCTCTGGTGCGAGGTCGCCGGGCACCTGGGCGGCGGCCGCATACGCGCCATCGCGCTCGGCAGTACCGACGGCCTGGTCCGCGGCGTGCCCATCCTCGACACCGGTAAGCCGATCGCCGTTCCGGTCGGCAAGGCCACCCTGGGACGGGTCTTCAACCTGGTCGGTGAGCCGATCGACGGGCTCGGACCCGTGCAAGCCGAGGACTACCACCCCATCCACCGTGAGCCCCCCGAATTCGCCGACCTGACACCCAAGACCGAGCAGTTCGAGACCGGCATCAAGGTGATCGACCTGCTGGTACCGTTCGTCCGCGGCGGGAAGATCGGCCTGTTCGGCGGGGCCGGCCTGGGCAAGACCGTCATCATTCAGGAGCTCATCGCCCGGATCGCCACCCAGCACGGCGGGTACTCGGTCTTTGCCGGCGTCGGCGAGCGCACCCGCGAGGGCAACGACCTCTGGCTCGAAATGCAGCGTGCCAAGATCGGCGATACGGGCAAACGCGTCATCGACCAGACCGCGATGGTCTTCGGACAGATGAACGAGCCCCCGGGCGCGCGCTTACGGGCCGGCCTGAGCGCGCTGACCATGGCCGAGTACTTCCGCGATTACACCGGGGCCGACACGCTGCTGTTTATCGACAACATCTTCCGCTTCGCGCAGGCCGGGAGCGAGGTTTCCGCGTTGCTCGGGCGGATGCCCTCCGCGGTCGGATACCAGCCCACGCTGGGCACCGAGATGGGCGAGCTTCAGGAGCGGATCACTTCCACCACGAAGGGCGCCGTTACGTCAGTGCAAGCCGTGTACGTGCCAGCGGATGACCTGACCGACCCCGCCCCCGCCACGACGTTCACGCACCTCGACGCCTTCATCGTTCTGGAGCGCTCCATCACAGAGAAAGGCATTTATCCGGCGGTCGACCCGCTGGGCTCCAGCTCGCGCATCCTCGACCCCGTGGTCGTGGGCGAGGAGCACTACGCGATCGCTCGCCGGGTCCAGCAGATCCTCCAGCGCTACAAAGAATTGCAGGACATCATCGCGATCCTCGGCGTCGAGGAACTCAACGAGGAGGACAAACGCACCGTGGCGCGCGCCCGCAAGATCGAGCGGTTCCTCTCGCAGCCTTTCTTCGTCGCCGAGCAGTTCACCGGCTTCCGCGGCAACTACACAAAGCTGGAAGACAGCCTCCGCAGCTTCAGGGAGCTGTGCGATGGCAAGTGGGACCACCTGCCCGAAGCTGCCTTCATGTACGTCGGCCCCATCGAAGACGCCGCCGAAAAGGCCGAAAAGCTGAAAGCCGAAAGCTGATCCGCGTATCATGCCGGCGGGCAACCATGTCATTGGCCTCGACGTCGGCGGGACGAAGACGGCCGTTGTGCTGGGGGACTATGCTGGGAACATCTATGACCGGTGCGAGTTCCCCACCTGCCCGGAGCGCGGATTCCAAGCCACCTTCGGACAGTTGTGCGAGTGCGTCCAGACGGTTCGCGACCGAGCGACGCAGGACGGCCGGCAGCCGACGGCCATCTCGGTCTCGATCGGCGGACCGCTGGACATCGCGCGCGGCATTGTTCGTTCGCCGCCCAACCTGCCCGGGTGGGACGACATCCCGCTCAAGACCCTGCTGGAAGAGCGCCTCGGCCTGCCGGTCCACGTAGAGCACGACGGGAACGCCGGCGCGCTGGCGGAATGGTATTTCGGGGCGGCGCGCGGCTGCCAAAACGTGATCTTCCTCACGATGGGCACCGGCATCGGCGGCGGGCTGATCCTCAACGGGCAACTGTACCGTGGCACGACCGATCTGGCCGGTGAAGTCGGCCACGTGCGGATCGCCGAGAGCGGGCCGATGGCCTACGGCAAGGCCGGCTCGTGGGAAGCGTTTTGTGGCGGGGCCGGCATCATGCGGCTGGCCACGCATCTGTTTCCGCGGCGGTGGACGGACGAGCAGGTGACCGTTCGAGAGCTCGCTGAGTTGGCCAAGGCCGGTGACCGCGACGCACAAGCCGTGCTGACGGAAGCCGGGCACCGCCTGGGCCGCGGGCTCGCCATCCTGTTGGACATCCTGAACCCTGAGATTATCGTGATTGGTTCACTGGCCGTGCACCTCGGCGAACTGATCCTCAAGCCGGCGGGGGAGGAAATGTGTCGGGAGGCCCTTCCCGGGCCGGTCGTCGCTTGCCGCGTGGTGCCGGCAGCGCTCGGTCAGCGTCTCGGCGACGTGGCGGCACTGTGCGCCGCCATCGCGGCCTCCGGCGGTCCGACCGGCCGCTCCTCACTCGCATCGGGATGATGCCCACAAACCTTTGATCGCCGCGGGGAGGTCGGTTGGCGAATCCCCTACGGCGATCAGTGAGGTGTTGTTGGCGGCAGATGCGCTTACTGCCCGCCGCTCGGATCCTGCTCGAGCATATCCCGCAGGTAGGTGTTCTCGCGGCGTGTCGCTTCGAGGTCAAACAGCAGGTACTTGATCCACAGGCGCAGAAAGTCAATGCTCTCCTGCAAGGTGTTGACACTCTTCTTGATCAGCTCGTGCCGCTGCTTGGTCTCGGCGGCCAGCGCCTGCAGTCGTTGGCGCTCACTGTCGGGCAGTGTCTCGATTTGGGCCAGCAATTCGGCCAACTTTTTCTGGAATGCCGCTTCGTTCATGCTTCCGTCCTCCGGGGAACCGCACGGCAGCGCTTCGAGTTCCTCCCAGGGCCCTCAGAATGCTAAAGTCAGCAAATCCTAGGTAGCCCATTTGGCCAAGGCAACAATGGATGTGCCGCCAGACTTCCCTACTCCACACGGAGACGCACGGTGGGTCCGTAAATGTTCCCCGCACCCAATGTCGCGCTCACCAGAGCCATGCTTTATGAGAACTCCAGTGGAGCGAGCGTCTCGCTTGCCCCAGCGTAAAGCTGGAAAAAGCGATGGGAGATCTCCCCCGTCGGCCTCCCGCGAGCCCGGCGCCAAGTGAACCTGGCACCCCGTGAAGTCGGCGGCGGGTCCGAGAACGCCGTCGCTCCGCGGACGTGTGCTTGGTCACAGGTTGCTGCGCTGCCGGGCGGGCGGCCTGTCGGCAGTTGCGGCTCGCCCGTGTGGGGCCCGATCGCGGCCCGGTTCCAGCAAGTCCGAGGAACGCCGGGCGATTTTCACGCTTGAGCGCACGCGGCCGATGGGATACACACGCGGCTTGCGGATGAGAAGGTGAAGCTTATGCAGTTGCCGCAGGTTCAATATGACGTCCTGGCCCGACTGGGCGAATCAGACGCCCCGCTGCTCATCCAGGAACTCGTCACCGCGCTCGGCCGCGACCAGGCCCCGGTGATGGCGGCTTGCACGATGCTGCAACAGGACGGCTACGTGCGGATCGACGAGTCGCCCTTTGAAGAGCTCAGTCTCGGCAAGGCCGGGGAGCGGTACGTCAAGGAGCCGCTGCCGGAGCGCGAGATTATCGGGGTCCTGCTGGCGCAGGGCGGTAGCTGCAAGCTGATCGAGGTGCCCGATCATTGCAAGCTGGACGCGAACCAGGTCGGCCAGTCGCTGCGCTGGCTGAATCAGCGGGGCTGGGTGAAGAAGGAAGGCGACAGGCTGGTGCTTACCGACGCCGGCCGCGACGATCCCCACCATCCCGAGCCGGACGAACAGCTCATCCAGGCGCTGGCGCGGGATCGCGTGGCCCGCACGAAGGACTTGGCGGCTGAGGGCATCGATACCGCCGCGGCCGTCAAGCTCCTTGGCAAGCGCAGGGGTTTCC
>JAUWXH010000450.1 GCA_030616465.1 Planctomycetota bacterium
CGTGGCCCGCAGGGCGTGGAGCAGGGTCGCAAGCAATAGCCGTCGCTCATTCGCCGCCAGACCTAGCAGGAAGTATTGCAGCACGCTGGGCACGAGCATCGCCAGCGCGGCGCCGAGCCCGCCGAGTGGCGGAATAAGCGCCACGCAGAGCAGCACGTTGACCGCCGCGCTCGATCCGGAGGTTAGTATGAGATAGCGCTGACGGTTCCGGGCGATCGTAAGGTGGTAGAACAACCCGCAGCCGCCGTGAAACGGTAACGAGAGCGTGAGCACGACGAACAGCAGTGCCACCTCGCGGTAGTCGGGGCCAAGAACGAGGATCACCATCGGCTCGGCCCACCAGAAGGCCAGGGCGATGACCAAGCACCCCGGAAGCACCGCGAGTTTCAAGGCTAAGCGCATCTGGGCGCTGCTGTCATCGCCTTTCTTCTCCTGCTCGCAAAGGTACGGAAACGCGCTGAGGGCCATAAGCCCTGGCACGCGCAGGAAGACCTCGAAGAAGCGATAGGCCAGGCTGTATACGCCGACGACGGCAGCGGTCTTGAGCGACCCGAGAAAGATCCAGTCGAAGCGGTTGAAGACGCCGCTGGTCAGGTGAGCCCCGGCCACCTGACCCCCGTCCTTGAGCAGCACGCGATGCTCTCCACGGGGGGCCGGCCGGAGCAACCGGTGCGCGTGGCAGTAATACGCGACCAGCAGGAAAACGCTGAAACACGCGCTGGAGACCGCGAAGGCCCAGAAGATCGAGGCCACGCCGAAACCCGCCGCAATTAGCACTAGGCCTACCGCGGCGCGCGAGACGATATGCACGACGTCGGCCAGGGCGCAGATTGCCATGCGCTTCACGCCGCGGAAGAACCCCCGGATGGCAATCGCCGGACTGACCAGTACAAGCGTGCTGGCGGCGAGCGCGATGTAGGCCACCCGTCCGGTGAGCTTGGGAACCCACAGCGCCGCCAAAGTGAATGCGAGGGCCGCGAGCGTGCCCATGAGCAGGTGGTGCAGCCAGGCTTCCTCGAGCAGAGCGTGGCGTCGGTCGGCCGTGGCGCCCGTCGTCTCCCGGGTCACAATCATCTCCCGGCCGAAACTGACGACGACCGAGAGCAGCATGTGAATGGCGATCAGGAAGCTGTAGACCCCAATGGCTTCCTTGCCCAGCACACGGGCTGCGACCGTGAGGTACGCGAGGTTGACACACTGGACGGCGGCGTTACCGGTCAGCAGGGACAGGAAGTTCGCGACCGCACCCTGCGGCCGCGGCGTCGCCGGTGTTATCTCAGGATTTGGCGCGGGCATAGTCGGGGAGTCCGCTTGAGCCGGCCGGCGGCAGCGTCATGCGCACGACGGTCTGTGGGACGGTCTGCTGTGCGTGCCGCCACGCCCCCAACGGCACTGCCAGGACCGTCAGCAGGAACGCCGCCGCGTTGAACATGGTCGTGTTGGGGTACAGGCTTTCCTGCGAGACGGACGAGGCCAGCAAGCCGGCGTAAAGAATCAGCATGCCGTTGGCGACGAGCTGCTGCTCGGGGTCGAGGAAACGTCGGCGACTAAACCGATAGAACGCGAGCCCGACGCCAATCCAGTGGACTGAGAACAGGATGAGGCCCGCGAGGCCGAGTTCGCCGAGCGTGTGGATAAACATGTTGTGGCCGGCGGAATTCTGCGTTGCGTTGATCGCTCGGTATTCTCCGTAGTTGAGGTAACCGGCCCCGGCAATCAGATAGCCCGGGTGCCCCGAGACATACTTCAGCAGTCGCCCCCAGTCCTCAACACGCTGCATGCCCGCCGATTGCCGGAACTCGTGCCGCTCGAACAGGGCGCTGAAACGGTCGGTCCACTTCTCGACCATGTCGGAGCCCCCGACGAACCAGAAAAGGCCCACGGCGCCGATCACGCCGGCCGCCACTAGCGCGACCGTCTGCTGGGTCTTGAGCTTAATGACCGCAACGGCGCTGGCGGCCAGAATAGCGATCACCGCGGCGCGGGAATAGCTGTTCAAGATCATCATCACGATGAGTGGGATGCCGGGCACGAGCAGCGCCTTGAACAGGAAGCCCCGGAGCGCCGCGCGCAGCAGGAGGAAGCCGAGGCCGATGAAGGCGAACAGCCCAATCGACGCCCGGTTGAACCCCATGAACATCGAGTGCTTGGTGATCTCGCGCTCGTGCGCCCAGGGGCCCGTCTCGCCGCCGATTACTTGCTCCGCGAAGTACGTGAGATCGATGATACGCAGGTAGTTCAGCAGGCTGAGCAGCGACACGACCAGCAGGGCGCCGGTCACCCAGGAAATGAACTTGCGCACGTCGGCGAAGCGGTACTCCTGGAGCGCGAAGATCAGAAACGGGGCAATAAACGTCGAAAAGCGGAAGGCGAAGAACGGTACCTTGTACGCGCCGTACTCGGTCGGCGTGCGTGCCAGCACGATGACGCGCGACAACGTGACCAGGAAGACCAGCACGATCAACGGCCAGCCGCCCGGCGGCAGCCCGAAGCGACGGGCGTTGCGCAGCGCCGTCCCGCCCCACCGCAAGACTACTGCGAGCAGAACGATGTCGCTGGGAAGGATGGCAGAATTGAGCCCGCGGGCGAACACATGCACGGGGACGGCGAACAGGAACGACGCGGCTAGCGCCATTGCGCCGATAACCGGCCGGTTGCCGATTAGGGCCACCAGGAAAAGGACTGCGGCGGCGGCGACACTGAGTGTCTGGGGTGTCAC
>JAUWXH010000502.1 GCA_030616465.1 Planctomycetota bacterium
CCGGACCGAAACTGTCCATCACCAGCACGCCGGTGATGAGCAGAAAACCGGTGATGACGATGTAGCCGATGGGCGAGAAGAAGAGCGAGAGCAACTCGCGCTGCATGATCGCGACGGTGTTTCTCACGGGCGGTTCCCTCGGATGCGTCGATTACCCTTCCGACTGATGGGCGCCGGCGACGATCTTGACGAAGAAGTCCTCGAGCGTGGCCACGTCCCGCCGCAGCTCGCGCAGCGGCCAGCCCTTCTCCGCGGAGAGCTTGTAGATCGCCTCGCGCAGATCGTGTCGGGCGGAGACGGTGACGCGTGTCCAGCCGTCGGCCGGCTCGCTATGCACGTCCTTGACGCCGTCGAGCTTGCGGATACCGGCGGTGACCTCGGCCTCGGGGCCCTTCAGTTCGGCGATCAATTGCGACCCGGCGGTGATGCGTTGGCGCAGCTCCGCCGGCGTGCCGGAGGCAACGATCTTGCCACGGTGAATGATGATGATCCGCCGACAGGTCACCTCGACCTCGGGCAGAATGTGGCTGGAGAGTAGGACCGTGTGCTCTTGGGCCAGCTCGCGGATCAGCGAGCGCGTCTCGCGAATCTGGGCCGGGTCGAGGCCGATGGTCGGCTCGTCCATGATCAGCACCCTGGGGTTATGCAGCAGCGCATCGGCCAGCCCGACACGCTGGCGAAACCCCTTGGACAATTGGCTGATGGGACGATTGATCACGTCAGGCAGCCAGCAGCGTTCGCTGACGCGCGCGATGGCCGCGTTGCGCCGCGGGCGATCCAGCCCACGCAGCTTGCCCCGGAAATGCAGGTACTCGCGCACGCGCATTTCCGGGTAGAGGGGCACCGACTCCGGCAGATAGCCCACCTCGCGGCGAACAGCCATCGACTCGGTGAAGACGTCGTGACCGGCGACCTTGGCCGATCCGGACGTCGCGGGTTGGTAACAGGTCAGCACGCGGAGGGTGGTGGTCTTACCGGCCCCGTTCGGACCAAGGAACCCGACAACCTCACCTTCCTCAATCGTGAACGAGACGTTATCAACGGCGCGAACGCTGCCGTAATACTTCGCCAGGTTGCGAACTTCAATCACACCGTGATCCTCCGGCAAAACATTCCAGAGCGCCGACGCGGCGCAATCCGCTCACAATTCCCTGGGGGGGGGACAGCCCTACCGCCGAGTCGTGCAGCCCGGCCACGCGCGCATACCCTACCCCCTCCGCCGCAGCGTCAGCGCTAGAGAAGCGGGATTTTAGTTCTGCCCGGTCCTCTGTCAAGCTCCGCCGGCCGGCCCCGCCCCGGCGCGGGTGTGACTGAACTTTGGGGCAACTGGGGTGGCACGGTCCAGCGTCGCCTAGCGGAACTCTGGTTCCGAGTGGAATGTTGCCGCGACGCTGGGCCGTGGGCGCCGAATCGGGCAATTCGTCAAGCCACACGCCACGGCCCAACGCACGCGACAATGCTATCGGGGCCCGGCGTGTCTTCATCAGCGCGTGCGTTGGACCGTGCCACCCTCAATCGCTGACAAACCATCGTAGCTCCCGATGCTTCAACGGCTTAGCTACGCCACGAAAAATGGTCACACCCGCCCCGGCTGCTACTTACCCTGGCAGCGCTAGCGGCCGGCCGACGCCGGTCCCGCTTCGCCCTCCGCTGTCGTGCCCGCTGCGAGCGGTTCCCAGAACCCGAGAACGTCCTCCTCGACCTTGCAGTACCCGCTGGCCTTGTACCGCACCTCGGAGTTGTAACTCCAGCCCAGGTACTGCGAGCCGCCCCCGCCTTGCGTCGTGATCAGGAACCGATTGGCCAGCTCGCCGATGCCTTTGGCCTGCGCCACGGGGGATTCCGAGTCGCCGCGGCTGGCATCCACCGGAACCCAGCCATAGCCGGGCAGATAGACCTGGGCCCAGCGGTGGAAGGCGTCGTCCACGCTGGCGTCATCGCCACGGACCACCACACTACCCTGATAGCGGGCGGGCAGGCCGGCCGCCCGGCACAACGCCACAAAACAGAATGTATACTCCGAGCACGACCCGCTGCCGCGCTTCAAGACCACTTCCGGAACGTCCCACCCGCCGATCATCTCGTACTCGACATGGTCGATGAGGTAGTTGTAAATCTTCCGGGCGATCCAATATGGATTGCGCTCGTCCCCGACGATCTTCTTGGCCGTGTCCTGAATGTAATCG
>JAUWXH010000230.1 GCA_030616465.1 Planctomycetota bacterium
CCAGTAGTCGCGTCAAGGCACCCGCCGGCGAAGCCCTGGATAGAGCGCTGCACAACCCGGTCCGGTGGAAACGATCGCGGGGTCGGTCACCTTTTGCCAGATCAGCAGGCCTTCAACGGCGTGGTTGATTGTCCTGGAAGCGAGGGCGTTGACCTCGACCCACGGCAGGATGACCAGCGGTTGTGCCAGCTTGCCCGGCGCAGCGTCAGGCTTCGCCTGATTCGGATACGCGCGGTTCGGCGAGCTGTGACCGCCGCCGTCCTTGTTCGACCATCTCCGGCCGAGGATAGTGACCAGCACGATTGTTGCGAGCCATGCGTATCTGTTCATCTCCGCCTTCCTTGCGTGCCTGTCCGTGAGGCACGAGAAACCAGCCCAGCGAACGCGACCGCCCGCGCGGCGTGCGACGAACTCTCAGCATAGTGGGCGTGGGCCCACGCGGTGCGGGCAGACAACAAACTCTGTCGCCGTCAGCTCGCCCGACACAATCCCTTTCTACTAACGAACTTGCAGCATCTCCGCGGCTGCCAGCCGAGAGTCACTCTTTATATCGGCCGTACCCGAATAGGGCTAGAGGCCGCTCCACGCTGGCTGGCTATTGGATACTCGTGTACTACGGCCCCGGCCGACGGGGGTTCGCCCCAGCGGCGTCCCGCGTGGGCGCGACTCGCCAAACGCCGACCGCGTCCCACCCGGCAACGCCTTGCCCCGTTTACTGCCAGCGACGTGCAAGTAACCCCAAGCCCAGGCGCTCCCGGCAGGGCACGACCTACTCCAGGCCTCTGCCGGCCAGCACCGCCGCGATCCGCTCGGCCGCTCGACCGTCCCACTTCTCCGGCATCGGCGGATCGGTTAACTGCGTGGAACGGCAGCGGCGGTAGGCCGACACGATCTTCTCCGGGTCGGAGCCCACCAGGGCGTTCGTCCCGCTGGTGAGCGTGACCGGCCGCTCGGTGTTTTCACGGACCGTCAGGCACCAGACGCCCAGGATCGTGGTCTCCTCCTGAATGCCGCCCGAGTCCGTCAGCACCACCGCGGCCTTGCCCATCAGCTTCAGAAAATCCAGGTAACCCAGCGGCTCGACAACGTGCAACCGCGTCATGCGCGCGAACCGCTCGGCCAGCCCCAGCCTAGACAGGTTTTGCGCGGTACGCGGGTGCATCGGGAAAACCGTCGGCAGATCGTCCTGAATGACCTGAAGCGCATCGGCGATCCGACTGAAGGCCGCTGCATCATCGACGTTGTTGGGGCGATGCAAGGTAACGACGTTGTAACCTCCGGGCTCGAGGCTCATTCTCTCCAGAATCGTGGATCGCTCGGCCTTCTCGAGGTTGGCCTTGAGCGTGTCGATCATCACGTTGCCGACGAAGTGCACTTTCTCGTCGGGAATCCCCTCGCGGCTGAGGTTTTCCAGTCCGCTCGGCTCGCTGACGAACAACAGATCCGAGATCGCGTCGGTCAGTAGCCGGTTGATCTCCTCGGGCATCGTGCGGTCGAAGCTCCGCAGGCCGGCCTCGACGTGGGCCACTTTTATCCCCAGCTTCGCCGCCACTAGCGCGCAGGCGATCGTGCTGTTGACGTCCCCGACCACGACGACCCATTGGGGCTTATGCTCGAGAAGCACCGGCTCGAAGCGGGCCATGATCTCGGCCGTCTGCACCGCGTGGCTGGCCGAGCCGACGCCCAGGTTGATATCCGGCTCCGGGATCTGAAGCTGCCGAAAGAACAGCTCCGACATGTTCGCATCGTAGTGCTGACCGGTATGCACGATGAGCGGCTGAAGGCCCTGATGTGCGCGATACGCCCGCATTAGCGGTGCGGTTTTCATGAAATTCGGGCGGGCCCCGCAGACGTTTATGATCTTCACCACGCTGCGCATCCCCTTTGGCCGCCTGCCCGACGACGTGGCTCCGCACGGGCCGGGTCGCTCGAAACGGGCGGGCGTGCCGCGGATCGGCAACCGAGTGGCCCTCCCGCCAGCTGCCCAGACTCCGTCCTCCTCAGCCGTCGCCGCGCCTGACACAATTCATTGTCATTTCAGGACTTGCAGCGTGTCGTCCGCTGCCGGTCCAAGCTCGGACATATTATCGACCGAGCCCCTTCCGGGCTAGAGGCACTCACCAAGGTCCGTCAGCCGGTGCCTCTGTACTACGGGCACGGGTGTGCCAAGTTCGCCCCGACACCCACCGGGCACGCTGACACCTTGCCCATCAGGCGCCGGTCGGTCTGCCAGGTGAATCTAAGCAGTCGCGCGGCACCTCCGCCCCGCAGGCGTGCTGGTTGTCGCCGCCAGCTCGCGGTATCCTCATTCACACGGAGCTAGCGTGGTGCCGTGGCGGACGACCGGTGGCTATGAGCCGCTTGGCCATCGGCCGCCACCCAGTAGTCATGGGTCGTGTCTACGACTACAGGAAGTATGCCGACTCGCTGAGAGAGCGGTTCAAGGAGGCCGGGGTGGCGCGGTCGCCGGTGCAAAAGAAGCTGCAACTCGCTCGGGCCTACTTCTCGGGCAATCCGGTGTGGTGCTCGTGGCAGGTCAACTACCGCTGCAATTTCCGCTGCCGGTTCTGCAACTACTGGATCGATCCGATGGGCGATCGCCCCGAGCTCTCACCCGGCGAGTTCCACCTCGGGGCACGGAAGCTGGCGGAACTCGGCACCCTGCTGATCAGCCTCTCGGGCGGCGAGCCGCTGATCCGCCTGGACATCGTCGATATCGTGCGGGCGGTCGGGCGGTGGCACTTCCCGTTCATCACGACCAACGGCTGGTTCGTTACCCGCGAGCTGGCCGAGGAGCTGTTCGCGGCCGGTCTGTGGGGTGTCTCGATCAGCATCGATTACGCGGACGCCGAGCGCCATGACCGTCGCCGCGGCATGCCGGGTGCCTTCCAGCGCGCCCTGGCCGCGATCGAGCACTTTACCCGCGCTCGCCGCTACAAGTGGCAACGCGTCAACTGGATGGCCGTGCTGATGGAGGACAACTTCGACCAGATCGAGCCGATGCTAAAGATGGCCGCCGAGCGGGAGGCCTACTTCATGGTGCAGCCCTACGGTGTGCGCAAGACCGGCAACCGGCGATACGTGGCCGGTGACCGCGGGGTCAGCCAACACCTGCTCACGCTGCG
The DNA here is from genome assembly GCA_030616465.1 of Planctomycetota bacterium. GTDB lineage: Bacteria > Planctomycetota > Phycisphaerae > UBA1845 > Fen-1342 > JAUWXH01. The sequence continues at coordinate 3,126 of JAUWXH010000230.1, forward strand.
TCAGAGATACCGCAACTTCCTGAGCAACCCTTACTTCCTCTCGCGCGTCGATCAGGCCCTGAACGGGGGCGTGCCCGGCTGCCGGGCCGGCCGTGGCTTCTTCAACATCGACTCTACCGGCGACATCGCCGCCTGTGTCGAACAGCGCGACCGCCCGGTCGCCAACCTGCTCGAGCACTCGCCGCCGGGAATCTTGCGCGCCCTCCGCCGCGACGCCACGCCCCGCCGGTGCACCGCGTGCTGGTACAACTGCCGCGGCGAGATCGAGAGCCTGTACGACCCGCTGGGGGTAATGCAAAGCCTGCCCACACTGCTGCTCGACCGCGGCCGCGCGCCGACGCTTGCTACCCGGGAATAGCAGGCGCCCAGCATCTCGCTGGCGGTTGAGCACTGCCGCCAGACCCCTTCTTGGTCTCCTGATATCAGCACATGGGAAGGGATTCCCACATGCAAGTCGGTGGGAGAACGGATCCTTGCCCCGACACACGCCCAGCTGCTCGGCCAGCCTACTGCCGCCGAGTGCGGTTCCTGGCCTTGCTGCGCGGCGGGACGCCATAGACGGTCCCTTCTGCGGTCGTTCGTCGCTCGGGCGTCATCTCCATTTCTTCGGTGGTGTGTGGTTGCCCGGCCAGCGCGCGGTCTTTTTCGAAGTGGGTGCAGATCATTGAAACGGCCACGTCCACGTCGTCCGTGATGGTGAAGAGGTCCAGGTCTTCCGGTGAGATGTTGCCGTGTGTGCCGAGCATCGTCTCGCGCATCCAGTCCATCATGGGGTTCCAGAAGCGCGAGCCGAGCAGCACGATCTTGAACGGCCGGATCTTCTCGGTCTGGACGAGCGTCATCGACTCGAAAAACTCGTCCATCGTCCCGAACCCGCCCGGGAAGCAGGCGAACGCAACCGCGTATTTGACGAACATCACCTTGCGCACGAAGAAGTAATGGAAATCCAGCGAGACGTTCTGGTAGGCGTTGGCCTCCTGCTCCATGGGGATCCAGATGTTCAGCCCGATGCTCTTGCCGCCCGCTTCAAACGCACCTTTGTTGGCCGCCTCCATGATCCCCGGGCCGCCGCCGGTGATGACCGCGAAATCGTGCCGGGTGAGCTTGGCCGCCAGCTCCTCCGCTTGGTGGTAATAGGGATTATCCGGCGTGGTACGTGACGAGCCGAAGATCGACACCGCCGGGCCGACCTTGCTCATTACGTCGATCCCTTCGACGAACTCCGCCATGATGCGGAAGATCCGCCAGGTCTCCTCGGCCGCCGTGCGGTAAGTGAACTCACCGTCTGACATCGCAGGATCCTCTCCTCGGCTGACACTGGTCCACACGGCCCGGCATCTCCGCCAAGTCGCGGGCAGACCAATGGCCGAACACATCATTATATCGGCTTCAAAGGCGAAATCTCCGCGTAGCATCCGGCCGAGGTCGAAACTGAGCTGCATCACGAAGGTGGGCCGGACCGGCCGTCAACCCGGGCTGGCAGCGGGCCCGGCCATGCGGTAGACTTGCATTCACCGGAGTCGCAGCGACGCGCGATCCGGGCCGCGCGTTGCGCCGGTCGGCAGCCTGGGAGGGTCCGG
>JAUWXH010000091.1 GCA_030616465.1 Planctomycetota bacterium
GACGGCTCAAACCGGTGGCAGCCGCAGGCTTCAGCCCGCGCGGCGCTTCGCAGGCCGACAGTCTCGACACGCGCAGCAAGTTCCACTATGCGCGGCGCCTCGCCGCGGCCCTGTCGTACCTGATGCTGCACCAGGGCGACAGCGTCGGCCTGATCCTGACCAACTACCGCATGATCGAGCAGGTTCCGCCGCGCGCCGCCCTCGGCCACATCGTGAGCATCTGCCAGGTGCTCGAGAACGCCACGCCCGACGGGATCACCGACGTCTCCGGCGTATTGGGGCAGTTCGCGGCGCGACTCAAACGGCGCAGCCTGGTGGTGCTGATCAGCGACCTGCTTGACGACCCGGACAGCGTGCTGTCGGCGCTCGGCCAACTGCACCATCGCGGCCACGAGGTGATCGTCTTTCAGGTCCTCGATCCGCGCGAGATCGACTTCGATCTGGGGCTGGCCGGCTACGGCGTGACCGTCATCCGCGACATGGAGACCGGCGAAGAGTTCGACGCCGAACCCGCCTTGATCCGGGAGCTGGTTCGCCAGGAAATCCACCGATTCCACGAGCGCCTCGACGCGGGCGCCCGGCGGCACGGCATCCACCTGCTGCGCTGCCCGACCAGCGAGCCGGTCGAGCGCGTCCTGACGAGCTACCTGCATGATCGTTTGAGGCATAAACGGGTTCGCAGGCAAGACACAATCACGCCGTTCAGAGCAAACGCATGACGCTCTTGTCGCCGCTGGCATTACTGGTCGGACTGACGGCTCTGGTGCCGCTGATCCTGCATCTGTACCAGCGCCGGCGACGGACGGTCGTCGAGTTCTCCACGAACCGCTTTTTCACCGCCGCCATCATCCGCTCGCAGCGTCGGCTGCGTTTGCGGCGACTGTTGCTGCTGCTGCTGCGGGTGGCCACGTGCGTTTTCCTGGCGTTCGCGCTGGCCCGGCCGATCATGAGTCTGGCGGGTTTCGGCGGCGGGGAGGGGACGCGCGACGTGGTCCTGCTGCTCGACGACAGCCTTTCCATGCAGGCGCGGTACGCGCGGACGGGAGACCCGGCCGACGGGCGGCGCACACATTTCGAGCTGGCGCGGCAGGCGGCACTGGAGGTGCTCGCTGAGCTGAGCGCCGGCGACCGGGTCGCGGTGATCACGTTCACCGGGCGGGAATTCGGCAACGTGACGCGCAGCGGGCTGGAGCTATCGGAAGACCTGCTGCAACTGGCCGGCCAGGTGGAGCAATTGCAGCCGACCTTCGCGGCCGGCGACGCGCACACGGCCCTGGACCGGGCCGCCAAGCTGTTCCAGGACCCCGCCCCGCGCAATCGGCTGCTGCTGGTGCTCAGCGATCTGCAGGCCGGCGATTGGCGCCAGATGGACTGGCCGCAGCCGGTGCATCCCATCTCGGTCGCCCTGGTTCGGACGGCCGCGCGGGCTGAAGCCCACGGCTCGTGGGACAATGTAGTGGCCGATCAGGTGGAGCTCAGCCAGGGCACCGCCGTGGTCGGTCAGCCCAGCCTGCTGCGCGTGCGGCTGGTGAACTACCGGGCGGAGACGACGCCGGCAGAGTTGATTTTGGACGTGGACGGCGTCGAGCGACTGCGCCGACCGATCGAGCTGCCCGGCGAAAGCCCGCACGTCGAGCGCATCCCGCTGGAGTTCGAGCGCCCCGGCACGCGCCGGCTCAAGCTGGAGGCGCATTGCCGCGATGGGCTGGCAGCGGACAACACGCTCTATGCAACCGTGCGGGTCAATCCGCAGTTGCCGGTGCTGTTGGTCGATGGTGAGCGGGAGGCGGGGCGGGGGCGGTCGGCGGCGTTCTTCCTGCGCGCCGCGCTGCGGGCGGTCAGTGCCGAAGGCGACGCCATCCAGGTCGAGACCATCCGGCCACAGGAGCTGTCGGCCACAACGCTGAACGGCCAGCGCGTCGTCATCCTCAGCGCGGTCCGGCGGCTGTCGGTCGCGCAGCTCGGGGAACTTGAGCGCTTCGTGCAGGCCGGCGGCGGGCTGGCCATCTTCCTCGGCGAGTACACCGACCGCGTCTTCTACAACGAGGTCATGGGCGCCGCGACGCGTCCGCTGGGGGGCCTACTGCCGGCGGAGTTGCAGACGCTGGTGGAGGCCCAGGAGACCGTCGAGCCGCTGCACATCCTCAACGCCGATCTGGACCATCCCATCCTCCAACGCTTTAAGGGCACGCTGCGCAGCGCGTTGGCCGGTGTGTCGGTCTACCGCGTTTACGCCGCCCGGCCGCGCGGGGGGTGGGTGCTGGCCGCACTCGATCGGGATTTGCCGCTGCTGGTCGAGCGCAGCTATGGTCGCGGGCGGGTGCTGCTGTGCACGACCGCGGCGCACCCACGCTGGACCAACCTGCCGCTACGCCGGCTGTTCGTGCCGCTGTGCAGCCGAACGGTCAGCTACCTGGCCGGTGGCGGCAGCGGGTGGGACGGGCATGGTGGGCGTGTCGTCGGCGAAGACCTGGAGCTGCTGCGCGGCGGGTGGGATGTAAGCCGGCCGGTCTACTTCGAGCGCCCCGACGGCGCGCGGGACCGGGCAATGGTCAAGGTGATCGAGGCCGATCCGGTCGCGTACGTGCCGGCGGAGGAGGTCAAACGACCGGGCTTCTACCGGCTCGAAAGCTCTCCTGACGAGCCGCGGGCTTCAGCCCGCGTGGCGACCGCAACTGGGGAAATGCGGGGCACCGCTCAGCATCTGGCCGTGAATGTGCCCCGGCGAGAGTCGTCACCGGACGTGTTGGACCTCGCCGTTGCCGAGAAACTCGCCGGCAATTGGCGGTTGCACGTGATCGACGATGTAGCGGCCGGCGCCCCCGCCGGCCGTGACGACCCATCCGATGCCCGCAAGCGCGGCTCGCTGCTCAGCACGGGTTGGCTGAGCCGCGGCGTCTGGGACACTTTGCTCTGGACCGTGTTCGTCTTCGTGCTGGCCGAACCGATAATCGCCAACCAGATCATCCGTCTTCGCCGGAAGCGAAACGCCGGACCGTCGAGTCGGGCGTGGAGGGCGGCATGATGGCCGGCACGTTGAGTCTGGCGTCGCTGCTGTTCCACACACCCGGTTTCGGGCCGCTGGGCAGCCTGATTGTCGCGGGCAGCATCGCCGCCGCCGTTCTGGCCTATACGACCGGGCTGCGCTGGCGGCAACAGGCGCAGCCGACCCGCTTCGTCCTGCTGGGGTTGCGTTTGGCTGCGATCGTGTGCCTGTTGCTGACGATCCTGCACCCGGCCTGGGTGAGCGAGCGCACGGTGGACGAAAAGCCGATCGTCGCCGTCGTGCTCGACGACAGTGCGTCGATGGCGGAAGCCACCAAGCCACGGAGCCACGAAGCCACGAAGGAAAACGGGGGAAACACGCGCTACAGCCGGGCCGTCGCGGTGTTGTCTGGTGAGTTGCTGCCGGCGTTGGCGGAGAGTCATCGGCTGCGGTTGTATGACATCGAGGCGCGCGCGCTGCAAGCGGACGAGCTGCCGGCCGCCGCGACCGGAAGTCGCAGCCCACTCACGGACGCGCTGCTCCGCGTGCAGAGCGATCTGCGTGACGAGCCGCTGGTCGGCATCGCGCTGCTGTCCGACGGGGCGGAAACGAGCGATCGGCCGGCCGGCGGCGGGTTGGAACGCTTGCACGTCCCCATACACACGATCGACGTCGCCGGGCTGCCCGAGGAGAGCCTGCAAGCCGCTGATCTGGCGGTCCAGGCGGTCTCCGCCAATCGCCGGGCATTGGTCGGCAACACCGTCCGCGTCTTCGTGGACGTGGCCGCGGAGGGTCGTCCGGGCGAGGTGCAAATCCCGGTCTCGCTGCTGGACGGCGGCGAGGTGGTCGCGTCGCGCACGATCAATTGGCAAGCGGGCGAGCGGCTGACGCGGGCCGAGCTGGAGTTCGTTCCGTATCGACCGGGAGAGTTCACCTACACGGTCGCCGTCGGTGGGCTGCCCGGCGAAACCGACCTGGCCAACAACCGCCAAACATTCCCCCTGACGGTCCGCGCGAAGCCGTTGACCGTCCTGTACGTCGATGGGGTGCTGCGCTGGGAGGGCAAGTTCATTCGCGAAGCGCTCGGCGCCGACCCCGACATCAACGTGATCTCCACGGTGCGGACCGTCCGCGTCGGGGCCGACCGCGGCTCGCAGGGGCTGCTGCTGCCCGAACAGTTGTCCAACGTGGACGTCGTCATCCTCGGCGACGTCGAGGCGACCTACTTCTCCACCAGCGACGAGCTGGCGGCACTGTGCTCGTGGGTGAGCGACAGCGGCGGCAGCCTCGTGCTCACCGGCGGCTACCATAGCTTCGGCCCGCAAGGCTTCGGCCGGACCGTGCTGCGCGACGTTCTGCCGGTCGAGTTCAGCGCGTCGGCGAATCCTCAGATCGAGCGGCCCTTCAACCTCAAGCTGACCGATGCCGGCCGCGAGCACCCCATCTTCCAGCTTACGCGCGATCGGGTCCGCAACACGGTGTTCTTCAACAAGCTGCCGGCCCTGGAGGGTTGCAGTCGCATCGCCGCGGTCAAACCGGCGGCGGAGGTGTTGGCCGTGAACCCGCGCCTTACCGGCCCGGAGGGGACGCAGGGCTTGCCGATCATGATCGTCCAACAGGTCGGCGCCGGACGCTCGCTGGTGTTCGCGGTGGATACGACGTGGCGTTGGCGGCTGGTCGTCGGCGGGTTCACCGGGGACAGCTCGTTCTATGAGCGCTTCTGGGGACAGCTCGTGCGCTGGATGGCCAGTGACCAGACCGAGCCGCCACAGCGGTTGTTCGTTTCCACCGACCAGTCGCGCTACAAACTCGGCGATACGATCGAGCTGAACATCAAACTTCAAAACGTAACGGCCGGTTCCACCGCCGCCGAGAATGAACAAGCGTCTCCGGTTTGGAAGGTCTTCGCCCGGGCGCTCGACGAAAGTGGGCAGCAGATGCACGTGCCGTTGGCCGAGCTCGGCAACGGGAAATACCGCGGTACGCTGGGTGCCCGCCGGCCGGGTCGCCTCGATCTGACGGTTTCGGCCGAGCCGACGCCGCGGGCGAACGAGACCGGCTTCGATCCTGATCGACAGGCCCAGTCGCGTGTGGTCACCGTCCAGGTTGACCGGCCCGATATCGAGACGCTCAACCCGCTGCCGAACCCGCAGTGGCTGGCGCAGGTTGCGCAGCGTAGCGGCGGACGCTCAATCCAGCCCGAGCAGATCGAGACGTGGGCCCGAGAGCTGCCGGCCGATCCGGTGCGAACGACGGTGCGACGAACCTCCGGCACCTGGGGCGATTCGATCTTCGGCAGCGCCTTTCTGCTGCTGTTGTGTGCCGAATGGATCCTGCGAAGACGGAGTCAGTTGGCGTGACGATAAGGTGAGACGATGAGCTCCCCGCAACAGACGATCTTCGGGATGGTGACCACGATCCGGGGCCACTGGCGGCGCCGCCAGCTCATCTGTCACGTCGCTGTCGCGACGGCCGCCGCGCTCGGCTGGCTGCTGGTGATGATCGTCCTCGACAATCTCGCGATGCTTTCGGCCGGCCAATTCGTGCTGGGCTGGGTCGCTCTGCTGGCCGCGGCGTCGGGATGGGCGGCCACCCTGTTGTACCGCGGGGTGCGGCAACGGCCGACGGCGGAACACTTCGCGTTGATGTATGAGGCGCGCCTGCCGGGCCGGCAAAACCGCCTGATCAACGCCGTGCAGTTCCTCCAGTCACGCCAGGCCCAACGCGACCCGGCCGCCTATGCCGCCGTGATCGAAAACGCGGCGGCGCTCGACCCACGCACGGCACCCGAGGCGGTCGATTTCCGCGCGGTGCGGAACGCGCTGATCGCCCTCGGCATGTGCGGTTTCCTGCTGCTGACCCACGCCGTGCTGCGCCCGCAATGGACGAGCAATGGACTGACCAGGCTGTTTCATCCGCTCTCGCCGCGGAGCCATATTCTGGCAACCGAACCCGTCGTCACGCCGGGCGACGTTGAGCTCATCGAGGGTGCTGCCCTGTCCATAGAAGCAATCGTGCCCGCGCCGGGCATCGGCCGCAGCCCGGACGCGGTGCAGTTGGAGTACCGCCTCGCCGATCTGGACTGGGTGCGCAGCCCGATGCGAGCGGTGCCGGAGGCGTTGGAGCGGGACGTCCGACGCTACAGCTACGTGTTCGACGCGGTCCGGCATCCGCTGGCCTACCGCGTGCGGGCGGGGCGCTCGCTCAGCCCGACCTATCAGGTCACGCTGCAATACCGTCCGCGCGTCGAGGAGCTACGCGTGAGCGTGCGCTGGCCGGACTACGCCGGCGGACAGACCCGCGAGCTCAAGCCGAACGTCGGCGACGTCGCCGCGCTGGTGAACTCGACGGTCGAGCTGCGACTGACGGCGTCGGTCCCGCTCTCGGGTGGCCAGATCGAGTTCTCCGGCGGAGATGCGCAGCCGCTCGAGGTCAGCGGCGACGACCCGCGGCAGGCCTCCGGGCGCTTGACGCTGACGCGCAGCGGCACATATGCGATACGGCTGACCGACACGGGCGGGCTGTCGAATCTGAACCCGCCGCGCTACACGCTCACCGCCGAGCCGGATCAGCCGCCGTTGGCAATCGTTAGCGTCCCGGGGCGCGATTTGATACTGACGGCGAACGCCGCCCTCCAACTAACGCTCGAAGCGGAGGACGACATCGGCCTGACAAGCCTCGAGCTGCAAGCGCGTCACGGGAACCAGGCCTGGCAGGCATTGAGACAGTGGCGGGTCGGCGAGGATAACGCACGCCGTTGGGCGGCACGCTTCCCGCTGACGCTGGCCGCGTTCGGACTGAAGGTGGACGAGGTGCTGCTCTACCGGGTCGTGGCGTGGGACAACTGCCGGCCCGAGCCCAACATCGGCATTGGTCGCACGTGGTCGATCACCGTCGCGGAGGCCACACATGACAAGGCTCTGCTCGCGGCCCAGACACGCCGCCTGTTGGAGGCGCTGAAACGGATTCTGGCGCTCCAGCAGGAAAACCGCACCGCGCTCGATCTGGACCGGGAGGTCGAGCCGATGCGCACGCGCCAGCAGCAGGTGCGCGACCTGACCATCGAGGTCATCGACGAGCAGCGCAAAGCCATCCGCCCCACCGAGACCATCATCGCCGAGCTGGAAGAGCTGGCCGACGGCCCGATGCTCCAGGCGGTGCAGCGCTTGGCGGAGTACGGCGGCCCGTACAAGCAACGCATCAAGCACAAGAAGCCGATCCTCGACATCATGGACGAGATCATCGCCCGCTTGGAGGCGTTGATCGCGAAGGTCGATCGGGCGCTCGGCTCGGCGGATAAGGCACAGGCGGCGCTCGAGCAGCTTCCGCCCGACGAGCGTGAGCAGGCCCTGAAGCGCATCCACGATCTGCTG
>JAUWXH010000344.1 GCA_030616465.1 Planctomycetota bacterium
GCGCGAGAGTGGCGGAATTGGCAGACGCGCTAGATTTAGGTTCTAGTGGGCTAGACCCGTGGGGGTTCGAGTCCCCCCTCTCGCATTGCGTGGTCCGTGCCGAAAGCGCGCAGCTCGTGGGAACCGACTGAGAGACAGGCAAATGATAGAGCAGATTCACTCCTCGGACACTCCCGACGCTCCGAAGCACATGCGCGACATGCTTGGTCCCCAGGGGGTCGACCGGGAGGTGCGACAGGCAATTCAGTTCTGCTGGATGATGCTGCCCAAAGAGAAGAAGAACCCCGAGGCGGTTGCGGCCGAAATCCGGCGTATCGTAGAACGCGCGCTCAAGGACCTGAAGGAGGACGCAAAGGCGTTCGGCATCGAGCAAGGGGAGGAATGAGCGCCATCCGTTGCATCGTCCCAGGGCAACAGGCGCTCACTCGCGGACACGTCAGTACGCCTTGGCGAAGACCACGCGCTGCTTGCTCGGCTTGCCCGAAATGACGCAGCGGCCGTCTTCCCGCTCGCCGTCGAGCGGGATGCCGCGCACGGTTACGCCCAGGTCTTTGTTGACCTGCTCTTCGACTGCCGGATCGCCGCTGAAGTGGCACTCGGCGAAGCCGCCGTGGATCTCGGGTTTCTCGCGGTTCTTGGGCGTGAAGAAGTCGTAGAGCTCATCCTTGGAGTCGATCCGCCGGGTGTGCTCCGCGCGAAGGGCCCGAGCCCGCTCAACCAGCCCCAGTTGAATCTCGTTCAGGATCGCCCCCACGTTCGCCAAGAGCTCGGCCCGCGGCACGCTCTGACGGTCCTTTGGCAGGCGGTCACGGCGCCCCAGGAACACGGAGTCCGAGGCGATGTCGCGCGGACCGATCTCGAGCCGAAGCGGGACACCCTTCTTGATCCAGTTCCAGACCTTCTCTCCGCCGCGGCCCTCACGTGTGTCCAGCTCGACCGCGACGTGGCCGTCGTGATAGGGAACGGCTCGCAGCTCGGCGGCCAGCTTCTCGCAGTAGCCCATAACCTGGCCGCGCACCTCGTCCTTGTGAATCACCGGCAGAATGACGACGTGCACCGGGGCGAGCTTCGGCGGCAGCACCAGCCCGTCGTCGTCGCTGTGAGCCATGATCAGCGCCCCGACCAGCCGCGTCGAGACGCCCCACGACGTGGTCCACGCGTACTCCTCCTGGCCGGAGGTGCCGAGGAACTTGATCTCGAAGGCCTTGGCGAAGTTCTGCCCCAGAAAATGCGAGGTCCCGCTCTGCAGGGCCTTGCGATCCTGCATCATGCCTTCGATCGAGTACGTGCTGACCGCGCCGGGGAAGCGCTCAGCCTCGGTCTTCTCGCCCTTGATCACCGGGATGCCCATCCAGTTCTCGGCGAAGTCCGCGTACACGCCGAGCATGCGATAGGTTTCCTCCACCGCCTCGTCCCGCGTTGCATGGGCGGTGTGCCCCTCTTGCCAGAGGAACTCCGTCGTGCGCAGGACCAGCCGCGTGCGCATCTCCCAACGGACGATGTTGGCCCACTGGTTGATCAGCAGCGGCAGATCGCGATAGGACTGCACCCAGCGGGCAAACGATACGCCGATGATCGTCTCGGAGGTCGGCCGCACGATCAGCGGCTCCTCGAGCTCGCCGGTCGGGACCAACCCGCCATCGGGTCCGGCTTCGAGCCGATGGTGCGTGACGACGGCGCACTCCTTGGCGAAGCCTTCGACATGCTGGGCCTCTTTCTCGAGGAAGCTGAGCGGAATGAACAGCGGGAAGTAGGCGTTCTTGTGGCCCGTGGCTTTGAACATGCCGTCCAGGACGCGCTGGATGTTCTCCCAAATGGCGTAGCCCCAGGGCTTGATGACCATGCAGCCACGCACCGGCGAAGTTTCCGCCAGGTCGGCCGCCCGGATCACCTGCTGGTACCACTCCGGGTAGTCTTCCGCGCGGGTGGGCGTGATTGCCGTCTTCGCCGTCTTTGCCATCGACCGTTCCTTTCGTTCACGACCGCGTGGCCGGCCGGCCGCGCTGCCGCGCCAGAGTGCATCCTGGTATTCCTATGCAGAAGCCCCTGTCAGGTCAAATGCCCGATCGGCAACGCCGGCCGCGCCGGTGGCACCCGGTGGGCTACCATGTGGTCTGCTGTTGCGGGGCGAGCCGGCGGGGTTCGTCGTGGACGCGGACTTCGAGGGGATGCGGGCCGCGGTTGGTGACGATGACGCCGCCGCGCGTGACGTCAACGTAAACCGGACAACTGTGCCAGACGATCGGAAATGCCAGCCGCGACCATGCCGCGGGCAGCCGCGGACGCAACGTCAGCACGTCGGCCTGCAGGGCGGTGCGCATCCCGCCGAAGCCGAAGACGGCCACCTGCCAGAGGGCGGCGGCGTTGGCGATGTGGACGCCCTCAGCGGCTGACCTGCGCTCGACGTCAAGGTCGAGCCCGCTCGCTGATTGCCAGAAACTCCAGGCCTCGTCAATCAGCCCGAGCCGGGCGGCAACGATGGCGTGCACGCCGGCCGAGAGCGACGAGTCGTGCGTCGTCAGCGGGAGGTAGTAGTCCCAGGCCCGGCGGACTTCGGCGTCGCTGAACTCGCCCGGGAACAGCATCATCAGCATCAGCACGTCGGCCTGCTTGAGACACCTGCTGCGGTGGAGATGCGCGACCGGAACTTGCGACGCAAACGTCTTACGCCGGTCACGCCACAGTTCGTCGAAGCGCGGGTCGGCGAGCCGGTCGAACCCGTCGCATTGCAGCACGAGCTCCCCATCGGCGGCGCGCGGGATCGGCAACGCCGCCGCGGCCCGGGCGAACGCGGCGCGTTCCTCGTCGGTTGCGCCGCCGTCCCGGCCGACCTCGGAGGCGAGCTGCAAGGCAAATGCGACCATGCGGTTCGTGTACGCGTTGTTGTCGGACGTCGGCGTGTACTCGTCCGGCCCCATGACGCCCAGCAGGCTGGCGTGATCTTCCCCCGGGCGCTGGTCGAGGCGTTTCATCCAGTAGCGGGCGGTCTCGACAATCACCTTGGCGGCCGGGCCGAGCAGGTAGTCCCGGTCGTCGACGGCGTGGGTGTAGTGCGCCAGCCCATAGACGACGTCGGCGGTAACGTGCACCTCGTTGTCCGCGTAGATCCGATTCGGGCAGCACTCGCGGCCCTGGTCATCGGACTCCCAGGCGTAGCGCGCACCGGGGTAGCCATAGCGGGCGGCGTTGGCCCGCGCGCCGTCGAGCGTGTTGACGCGGAAGTCCGCCAGCGTCCGCGCGCGGGCCGGGTCGGTGTAGAGATAGAACGGCAGCAGGAACATCTCCGTGTCCCAGAAATACCGCCCCCAATACGCGTCGCCGGAATAGCCCTTCGGGTCGATGGCCACGCGCGTGTCGCCGGTGACGTGGCAGCGGAGGAGATGATAGAGCGACGTCCGCATGGCGAGCTGCGACCGCTCATCGCCCTCGATCACCACATCGCAACTCTCCCAGCGTCGTCGCCAGTGGTCGGCGTGCTCGGCGTGCAGCTCCTGGAAGGATCTGCGCTCAGCATCCGCGAGCAGTTTGGCGGACTCCACG
>JAUWXH010000120.1 GCA_030616465.1 Planctomycetota bacterium
CCCCCCGCGAGGCCCAGCATATGGGTGCGTTAGCCTGCGGCTTCCTGCTGCTCATCTTCATGTTCTACCCGAATGCACTTTTGAATTCCGGCCGCAGCGCGACGGACGAGTTCCGCGACGAATTCGCCCGCACCCCCGCAACGCCGACACAGCTCGACCTCGCCCAGAGCCGGCAAGCCGACACGGTAGAAGCGGAGCTCACCGCAGCGCCCCCACTCCACGTGCCGTAAAGCGTCCCAACACCCTGATCCCCGGAGACAAAGCGACACAACGTTGGCGTCTGGCCCGCGTGAATGGCAACCTTTATCAGACGCTCGACGGCAATGACACGCCCGCCCGACGTTGTGGCATTGAGTTTGCCCGACTTCGTTCCGATACGAACCGAGGCCGGTGGTGCGCGTGCGCGGCCGGTGCGAGAGTTCCTTCGGGAGGAACGTTGTGGGCACTATATTTTCCGGCGTGGGGCTGATATCCGGGATCGATATCCAGAGCCTGGTGAGCCAGCTCATGGCGCTCGAGGCCCGTCCGCGGGACAACCTGCTGGCGCGGATCAGCAAGATCAACGCGCAAAGAACGGCTTACCTGGACCTTTCTGCGCGGATCTCGGCGATGCTCTTGCGGGCCACGACGCTGAGCACACGGAGTTTTTTCCGAAGCAGCAGCGTCACCTCGTCCAACCCGGACGTGCTCAGCGTGACCGCCGGCGACGGGGCCGTCCCCGGTTCCTATAACTTCATCGTGCGCGCGCTGGCGACCACGCATCAGGTTGTCAGCGGCGGTTTTGCCGCCCGCGACGCCGCCCTCTCGTCCGGCACCCTCATGATCGAGTCCGCCCGGGGCCGTGTGAACACCGAAACCAGGCTCGAGGAGCTCAACGGCTATGCCGGCGTGCGACGCGGGTCGTTCCGGATCACCGACGGCGACGGCAACCACGCCGACATCAACATAAGCGATGCCCTGACGCTCGATGACGTGATCGAGAGGATCAACGAGGCCGACACGAACATCGAGGCCGGCTTACGCGACGATGCGATCGTCCTCACCGAAACCACCGGCGGGGACAAGACCATCCGGGTCGAGGAGCTGGACGGCGGGCACGCGGCCGAGGATTTGGGGTTCGGCCCGGGGCATAGCTACGGCACCGGCGAGCTGGCCGGCAGCGAGCTGATCTACCTGGCCGACACCACCTTGCTTTCCGCCCTCAACGACGGCAACGGCCTGCGCCGCGCCGAGGCCGGTGGGGACTTCACCATCAGCGAAGCCGGCAACCCCGACGGCTTCAGCTTCACGGTGAACCTGAGCGACATCATCACGCACGACACGCGGCTGGAACGGCTGAACCACGGCAGCGGCGTCGAGCTCGGCCGCATCCGCATCACCACGCCCGACAACGCCAGCTTCGAGATCGACCTGAGCGCGGCCCAGACCATCGGCGACATCAAGAACACGATCGAGGCGGTTGCCGAGGGCGTCACCGTCACGCTCACCGGCAGCCGGCTGATTGTCTCGACCGAGATCGAGGGCGAAGCCGAACTGGAGATCGAGGATATCACCGGCAGCGCCGCGCGCGATTTGGGCATTGCCGGCAGCTCGACGGCCGGCAAGATCGACGGCCGCGACATCCTCCACGCCGACACGCTCGCCGACGTAATTAGCGCGATCAACTATGCCAGCGGCAACGACGGCCAGGTTTCTGCCACGATCAACGGAACGCGTCTGGTTCTGAACGGTACGGCGGACTTCGACCTGACTGTCGTCAACGATTCCAAGGCACTTTTCGACTTGGGGTTTGAGGAGGGCAGCTACTCCGCCGCCGAGCCCGCGGCCGGCCGCCGAATCATCGGCGGGCTGAACACCGTCCTGCTCCACACGCTGAACGGTGGCCGGGGCTTCGAGCCCGGAGCGATCCTCATCGAGGCCGGCAACGACTCGGTAACCATCGATTTGACTCAGGCCGAAACGTTGCACGAGGTGGTGAACGCGATCAACGCGGTCGCGGCAGACCTGGGCGTCGAGGCCGGTTACGACGCCACCTGCACGCGCCTGCTGATCAGCAGCACCTACGGCGCGACCGAGGTCACGATCAGCGACGTCGGAGACGGCAGCTTCGCCGCCTCGATCGGCATCGCTCAAACCGGCACCCGCATCCGCAGCGACAACCTCCAACGCCAATACATCTCGGAAACGACGCGGCTGGAGGACTTGAACGCCGGGCGCGGCGTGTCGCTCGGCAAAATGAAAATCACCAACTCGTCCGGTCAGTTCGCCTTCGTGGACCTGAACATCGGGACCGTCGAGACCCTCCAGGACGTGATCGACGCGATCAACGCGGCAGGCATCGGCGTCGAGGCCGCCATTAACGACACCGGCGACGGCCTGCTGATCACCGACACGGCCGGCGGCGAGCTGGCCCTCAAGATCGAGGACGACAGCGGCACCGCCGCGCGCGATCTGAACATCCTCGGCGAGTCCGACGAAGGCCGCATCGACGGCTCCTACGAGCTGAACCTCGACGTTTCCGGCAGCGACACGCTCGAAGACCTCGTCAGCATGATTAACGAGCAAAGCCCGCTCGCCACCGCCAGCATCATGAACGACGGGAGCGGGGTGAACCCCTACCGCCTCACCATTACGGCCAACGCGATGGGGCTGGCCGGCGAACTGATCGTGGACGGCAGCGACCTCGGCATCGACTTCAGCACGCTCACCCGGGCTCAGGATGCCGTCGTGACGATCGGCAACGACCCCGAAAGCGGCCTGCTGGTGACCAGCTCCAGCAACACGCTGGCAAACCTGCTCCCGGGGCTGACGATCAACCTGACCGGCGTCAGCGACCAGCCGGTGACCGTGACGGTCTCCCGCGACACCGAGAGCATCGTCGCCGCGCTGGAAGGATTGGTGAGCAACTTCAACGACGCGATCGGCCGGCTCGACGAACTGGGCGGCTACGACCCGGAAACCGAAAAGCGCGGCTTGCTCCAGGGTGAGGGCATGCTGCTGATGATCGAGAGCCGCCTCTTCCGGCTGGTGACCGGGACCGTGCCGGGCGCGACCGGCGCCATCCAACGCCTCTCGCAGCTCGGCATCAAGCTCAGCGGGGGGAAACTGACTTTCGACGAAGAAAAGTTCCGCGAGATGCTGGAGGCCGACCCCGAAGCGGTGACCCAGTTCTTCACCGAAACGGAGAACGGGGTGGCCAACTACATGAAGGAGCAGCTCGAGGCGATCACCGGCACCGACGGGCTGATCGAGCGGCGCGAAGGGGCCCTGGAAAACCAGACGGAGCTCCTGAGCGACCGCATCGATCAGCTAAACGACCTCCTGGCCCGCAAGCAGCAACGGCTCCTGCGCCAGTTTCAGGCCATGGAACAGGCCCTGGCCGCGCTCCAGAGCCAACAGGCCTCGCTCGCCAGCCTCTTTGCGCTGACGCAGCAGTACGGAACGGTGTAGAGCTAGTCGTCCGGGGCGAGTGCGGGGGTCGGAGCGGCGGCCGAACCCAAAGCGCTGCCGAGAGATGAACCGAGAGACTGGGCATGACCAATCCGGCGAAGGCATCACAACAGTACCTCAAGAACGCCGTCATGACGGCCGGCCCGGAACAGCTTCACCTGATGCTGCTGGAGGGAGCCATCCGCTTCGGCACGCGCGGGAAGGAGGCCGTCGAGCAGAAGGACATCGAGGCCGCCTTCAATGCCCTTGAACGTGCGCAGCGGATCGTCCTGGAGCTCAGCAACGGGCTGCGCCGCGAGATCAACCCCGAGCTCGTGGACCAGATGTCGGCCCTGTATGCCTTCGTCTACCGGCGGTTGCTGGACGGCAGCGTGCAACGCGATGTGTCGGCGGTGGAGGATGCCCTCAGAATCCTGCGCCACCAGCGTGAGACGTGGGTTATGCTGATCGAGAAGCTGGCCCAGGACACCCCCGCAACAACGAGCCCGGAACCGGCCGCAGATACCCGCGCCGACCGGGGAGAATCGGCCCTCAGTCTCGAGGGCTGACGCTCGCCACATCGCCCCGAGCAGCGCTCACCCCGGTGGCACGTCTTGACCGTGGCCTGGCCGGACGCCCGCGCGTGGGGCGGTCATTCCGCGTGATTCCGGCGGCCCGGACGGTCGACAGCGGCCGCCGGCTCGCATACATTCCCACGCTGGAATCGGCGCGGTCATGGCCGGCACAAGGAGTGTCCATGTCGCAGGTCTGCAACATCGCGTTACTCGGCCAGAAGTTCATGGGGCGGGCGCACAGCAACGCGTACCTCAAGGCGGGCCGGTTCTTCAACCTGCCTTGCGCGCCCGTCATGCACACCATCGTCGGTCGCGACCTGATTGCCCTGGCACCGTTCGCCGACCGCTGGGGCTGGCACAGGTACACCACGTCCTGGAAGGAGGTCCTCAAGGACACGGCCACCGAGCTGGTGGACATCTGCACCCCCAACGCCATGCACGCCGAGCAGGCCCTGGCGGCGTTGGCGGCCGGCAAACACGTGGCCTGTGAGAAGCCCCTGGCCAGCACGCTGAAGGACGCCCGGGCGATGAAGAACGCCGCCGCCCGCTCACGCAAATGCAAGACGTTCGTCTGGTACAACTACCGGCGTTGCCCGGCGGTCGCGCTGGCGTACCAGTTGGTGCAGGAGGGTCGGCTGGGGCGTGTTTACCACATTCGGGCCGCCTATCTGCAAAGCTGGGGCGGGCCGGAGACGCCGTTGCTCTGGCGGTTCCAGAAGAAGTACGCCGGCTCGGGCGCGCACGGCGACTTGAACTCACACATCATCGACATGGCCCGCTTCATCACCGGGCAGGAGATCGTCGAGGTCAGCGGGGCGATCAGCGAAACGTTCATTACCGAGCGAGCCCTCCCGGACACGGGTACGCGCGGCCCGGCGGTCAGCCGACGCAAGAAGCGGACCGGCAAGAGCGACGTGGACGATTGCACGTTGTTTCTGGCCCGTTTCGGCGGTGGGACCGTCGCCAGCTTCGAGGCCAGCCGCCTGGCGACCGGACACCAGGTCAGCAACACGATCGAGATCAACGGCGAGCACGGCGCGCTGCGCTTCGACCTGGAGGACATGAATATCCTCTGGTACTACGACAACCGCGAGGAGGCCCGCACGGCCGGCTGGCGCCGCATCCTCTGCACCTCCGCCGGTAACCACCCCTACGCCGGTGCCTGGTGGCCCGACGGGCACCTCATCGGCTACGAGCACACCTTCGTGCATGTGGTCGTGGACATGATGGCCGTTCTGGCCGGCCAGGAGCCGACGCTGCCGCTGCCCGACTTCGCCAACGCCTACGAAACCCAACGCGTCCTCGAAGCGGCCACCCTGGCCGCCAAGCACCGCGCCGCCGTCCGGCTGAGCGAGGTCAAGTAGCCGGCGGCGCAGCGCGTCCCCGTCTGAGCGATGAGGCCGCGGCCCCGGGTGCCGCTGAGGGGTGCTGACAGAAAAAGCGATCGGGGCCTGCCCCGTGAGAGTCCGCGCGACGATCCAATGTAACGCCCTTGTTCTCAACTGGTTACAGTACGCGCGCCCAGGCGCCTCACGGGCATGTGGCCGTGGCTGAGGGCGGTATGCGGCGCTTGCCACAAGTACCTATTTACCCTAACAGGCGAAAACCAGGGTTGACGCTCGCTCCACTCTCACCTAGCCTACCAATCGCAGGCAGCGACCTGTGACGCAGATGCCGAAGGTCGCTAGTTGCACACGGGGCCCGTGGGGCTCATATCGGGCGCGTGCATCGAGGCCGGAGGAGAGAGCATGCCGTCTACCGGCAGTCTGGACGGCGTATCGGAGGGAAGGAGCGACACTCCCGTCGCGAGTGCGGGTGCGCCCGGTCTCGACGACTGGCGCGGTCTGCCCTCCAGCATCGACTGGCAATGTGTCCGCGGAGAGTTGGGTCTCTCGCTGCGCGAACTCGAGGTCGTGCAGCACATCTTCGACGGCAAAAAGCTCTCGACCATTGCCGACGACATGCAATTGGCCCTGGGAACGGTCAAAACGTACTGCCAGCGCATCCACCGCAAGCTCGGCGTAGCCGATCAGCGTGAGCTCACGCTGGCCGTGCTCAACGCCCATCTCAGCCTTGCGAACATCTCCGGATAGCCTGGCGCTGCGGAAGAGCGCCCAGGCGTGCGCCGGCCTTGGGCGATGAGGGCCGACTGCGGCCAGCGGACGCGTGTCGGTCTGCGGGATGACATCCCGTTGGCCGACTTGTGGTGCCTTGGCCGCGCGGTCTACAATAGTTTTGCTTTGATCCCGGTGGCGGATCGCACGTTGGCTACCAACGCTTCAAGACCGGAGGATGTGGAGCCGAAAGCGAGATGCGTCTCTTTCTTGCTCTGTGCGAGCTTCCTTGTGTCGGCCGTGCTGTCGTGTGTCGTGGGGTTATGACGTGGCTCTGACGCATGGAGCGCAGGAGTGACGGCCACGCGTGACGGTTCGAAGAAAGGAGGATCGATCGGATTGACTCAGGTAGACACGTCCCTTCGAAAGGAACGGCAACGGCGACAGGATCGCCGAGCCTCTCTTTGGTCCTGGCCCACGGAGATTCTCAGAAATTGTACTTCGCCTCTGCCCTGCCGGTGCCAGGACCGCAAACCGGC
>JAUWXH010000180.1 GCA_030616465.1 Planctomycetota bacterium
GCCGGAGAGTGTTCTCGAGCAGTACCGCGTCCTGCAGGTTCATTGCCGCGGCAGGGTGGCGGATGTTCGCCATATACAGCACGACCGTCGTGTCAACCTGGCGCTCCAGGTCCCGTATGAGCCCTTGGCGGTAGGTGACGCCCAGCGAACCCTGTCCGAAAACCTTGATTAATTCGTCGAGGCTCTCGCCCTGAGGCCCCAAGCTGTTTTGCTCCGACATAGGCCTATTCTCCTAGACGGTCGTGAGCCTACCCGAGTTCCTCTGCCCTGTCCAGCTGTGGGGGAGGCCGTCAGTCAGTTCATCGCGACCCCAAAGTCCCCGAAGGGAGGCCAATTGAGGGGGCACCATTAAGCCGGCATCTCTGGGGCAACCGCTTGCGGTGGAACCGCTCTCGGCCGACGACGGAGATAAAGCCAGGGTCGCACGAACGGCTGGTAGATGAAGTTGCGCCAGACCTTGCGCGCGATTTGATAGCTGACAAACACCGTCGGGCAGAACCACTTGCGGTCGATCACCTTACGCACCCATTTGTTCGTCGCGAAGTCAACCACCCGGTGCGCCAGCCAGCTCGGCACCGCCACGTTCCGCAGCTTCAGGACAACGCGCAGCCAGATTGCCAAGTAATCGTGCTTAGCGAGCTGCAAAGCGCCGGTGCCCATGTAGTCGTAGATCGCACCGTCGCGGGGGCCGATCAGCCCGTCGGCCCGCGCGCGCTGGTACAGCGGCGTGCCGGGGTAGAACATCAGCGGGAACACCTTCAGTACCGAAGGTCCCTTGTGGTGCGTGGCGATGAAACGCATCGTCTCGATCACGTTCTCCTCCGGCTCGTACGGGTTGCTGACGATATAGTGATACTCCGTGCGAACGCGGTGCCGTTTGAGCGTGTCGATCGCCGCGGCGATGCGCTTGGGCGCGGTCGGGCGGCGGTAAATGTTGCGGAGGGTGTCTTCGCTGGCCGACTCGATGCCCATGCTGATCAGCTCGATCGGCACCTTCGCCAGGGCGCGCACCTTCCGCTCCGTCACCGTGTTCGGAAACGCGTCCAGTTGCAGCGGCAGACGCACCTGCTGGTTGTACTTGGCGGCGAACTCCTCGATCACCTCTTCGCGGCGGACGAGAAACAAGTCGTCCACGAAGTTCACCGCCCTGATCTTGGGGAAACGCGCCACGGCATGTCGGATTTCCGCCAGCACGTTGTCCACCGAGCGCAGCCGCACCCATTTGCCCCGGCCCGTGTAGAGGTTCTGCAAAGCGGTATTATTGCAGAAGGTGCAGTGATAGGGGCAGCCGCGGGCCGTCTCCATCCGCAGCGTGTCCAAGGCCTTGCGCAGGTTGTCAAACCGGGCGGGTACCAAGCTGTCCTTATTGGCCACCCACTGCGCCGCGAGGTCCCAATCGGGGAAGGGATAACTGTCGAGGTTGTCTTCCAGCGGCGTGATCGGGTTGCGGATCGTGCCGGTGTTGCCGAACGGGCCGTCGGCCCGGAAACCTAGGCTCGGGATGTCGGTAGGGTCTTTGTCCGCTTCGAGCCGCTCGACGAGCTGCCGCATGGGCTGCTCGCCTTCGCCGACGCAGATGATGTCCGCAACCTCAAGGGATTCATCGGGCGCGACGGTGGGGTGGGTGCCGCCCCAGATGATCGGCGCCTTGATCCGTGCCTCGTGGATGCGCTGCGTGAGCAGGCACGCCCGGTGGAAGCTGTTGGTCATCAGGCTCAGGCCGATCAGATCCGCGTCACGCAGCCGCTCGACGAAGTCTTCCAGCAGCGGCTCGCTGTAGTCCGGCTTGGCCGTGTCGCGCTTGGAGCTCATGCAGACGAACTCCACGTCGTGTCCGCCGGCCTTCAGGTAGGAGGAGACGTAACGCAGCCCCAGCGCGACCGGGTGGGTATAGGTTGAGACCAGTGTAGTTCTCACGGCCTCCCCCTGAAGCAGCTCCTGCCGCCGCGTGAAAACGACCTGAATGATGCAGCCGACATGGAGTAACCCCATATAACAGCCACACGCTTGACGGCAACGGTCGCCCGGACCGTCACTGCAGACCCGGCGCGCCATTGTCCCAGGCCGACGCCGCGTTCGTCAAGGAGAAACCGGGGCTATCGCGCGGTGCATCTCGTTTGAATGGCCGGCGGTCATTCGGCAGGGGACGGCCGGCGGGCCGCCGGCCGTAGCTACATTGTGCCGGGCCGGCGGCTCTGGAGAGCGCGCGGCCCCGGGGGATTGGCATCGGCGTGGTTTGGCTACTTGGCTGCCTTCTCGCACAGGTACCGATCGATGGCGGCGGCGGCCTTCTTGCCGTCGCCCATCGCCAGGATGACGGTCGCCCCGCCGCGGGTGATGTCGCCGCCGGCGAACACGCCCGCCTTGCTCGTCATCCCCTTCTCGTCCACGATGATGTTGCCCCAGCGGTTGAGCTCGATGTCCGGGGTGGTGGAGGTCAGCAGCGGATTGGCCCCGGTGCCGATCGCCTCGACGACCAGGTCGCACTCGATAATGAACTCCGAGCCCTTGATCGGGACCGGGCGACGGCGGCCGGAAGCGTCCGGCTCACCCAGCTCCATCTCAATGCACTCGCACCCGCAAACCCAGCCATCCTCGCTACTCAGGAAGCGCACCGGACTGCACAGCAGCTTGAAGATAATGCCTTCTTCCTCGGCGTGGTGAATCTCCTCGTTGCGGGCGGGCATCTCGGCCCGGCTGCGGCGGTAGACCAGCGTGGCCTGCTTGGCGCCGAGCCGCTTGGCAGTCCGCACGCTGTCCATCGCCGTGTTCCCGCCGCCGATCACGACCGCCTTCTCCCCGTGGATGATCGGTGTGTCGTAATCGGGAAAGCGGTAGGCCCGCATCAGGTTGCTGCGCGTCAGGTACTCGTTGGCCGAGTAGACCCCCTTGAGGTTCTCGCCGGGGATGTTCATGAACACCGGCAGCCCGGCTCCGTTGGCGACGAAAACGGCGTGGAAACCCTCCTCGTTCATCAGCTCGTCGATGGTAAAGGTGCGGCCGATCACCACGTTACAGATGATCTTGACGCCCATCCTGCGCAGGCGATCGACCTCGGCATCGATGATTTCGTTCGGCAGACGGAACTCGGGGATGCCATAGGTCAGCACGCCGCCGGGCGTGTGCAGGGCCTCGAAGACGGTGACGTCGTGTCCTTTCTTGGTGAGTTCGCCGGCGGTGGTCAGCCCCGCCGGTCCGGAGCCGACGATGGCCACCTTGTAGCCGGTGGGCTCAGGCGGGGTGAACTTTTCGTCGAGGTTCTCGCGGGCCCAGTCGGCGATGAAGCGTTCCAGGTGCCCGATCGCTACCGGGCAGCCCTTGCCCTTGCCGCGGACGCAGACCTTCTCGCACTGCTCCTCCTGCGGGCAGACACGGCCGGTGATGCCGGGCAGGGCGTTGTCCTTGAGCAGGACCTCGGCGGCGGACTTGAGGTCGCCGTTGGCGATGTGCTCCAGGAAGAGCGGGATGTCGATTTCGACCGGGCAGTCGTCGATGCACTTGGCCTCCTTGCACTGGATGCAGCGTTCGGCCTCGAGCTGAGCGAGCTTCAGGTCGAAGCCGACGTTGACCTCCTTGAAGTCCTGGTTGCGTACGCCCGGCTCGCGTTCCGGCATGTCTTGCCGCTGAATCTTCATCCGCTCTTTGGGTGTCAGCGCCATCGTGAATCGCCTCTGTTGCCGATTATTCCCACTGTCAACAGGGGCGGGTCTGCGGCCCGCCCCCGGGGTTCACCTTTGAAACATTCCCGTGGGTCGCTACTGGGCATCCAGCTCGCACTCGTGCTCCATCCGCTCGAGGGATACCCGTTCCTGCTTGTGGTACGCCGACAAGCGGTCCCACAGCTCATCGAAATTCACCTCGTGACCGTCGAACTCGGGTCCGTCCACGCAGGCGAACTTGGTCTCCTCACCGATCGTCACGCGGCAGCCGCCGCACATCCCCGTCCCGTCCACCATGATCGGGTTGAGCGAGACGATCGTCTTGATGCCGCGAGGCTTGGTCAGTTCCGCGATGGCTCGCATCATCGGGACCGGGCCGGCGCAGTAGATGGCCCCGATCGGGCGCTCCTTGTCTTCGAGCAGCTCGACCAGCTTGTCAGCCACGGTGCCTTTGAAGCCATAGCTGCCGTCGTCGGTGGTCGCGTAGACGACGTCGGAGACCTTCTCGAGTTCCTCTTCGAGGACGACGAGGTCCTTGGTGCGTCCGCCGGTGATGGCCGAGACGTAGTTGCCGGCCTCGCGCAAGGCCTGTGCGAGGGGGTAGATGACGGCGGTGCCGACGCCGCCGCCGACCACGACGGCGTGGCCGACCTTCTCGATGTCGGTCGGTCGGCCGAGCGGGCCCATGACGTGAGCGATCGAGTCGCCCTTCTCCTTTCGGCAGAGCACCATGGTGGTCTTGCCGATGGCCTTGACGATTAGCTCGATGGTGCCCTTTTCGGGATCGGAGTCGGCCACGGTCAAGGGGATGCGTTCGCCGGTCTCGTCGAGGCAAATGATGACGAACTGGCCGGGCTTGCGGTGCTTGGCGACCAGGGGGGCCTCGATGCGGAACCATTTGACGTCCGAAGCCAGTTGCTTGGCGTCCAGGATGCGGAACATAAGCTTGCCTCGATGTCCAAGGATGACTGCGCGGCGATGCCCGGGCGCGATCGCGCATACCCGCTGGGGATCAAGCAAATCGCATGCCAGAAACCTGCCGCCACGGGCGGGCTCGCCTGCCGGACGGTTGCCCCGCCGAACTTCCGCATACCCTACCGGAATCCGCCCCGGAGCAAAAGAGAGCGGCCACGCCGCGATCGGAACTGCGCGATCTTTCGCTCTGGATAGTGGAACCTTCGCGCAGCGGTGCGGCCGGCGCGCGCGCGGTTATCGCCCCCGGCAATCGCCGTCACGAGCCGCACCCGTTACGGGGCCGGCTCGAGCCGGATGTAGTCCAGCCCGAACATGTATGTCTTGACGGCCTCCTCGTTCGCTCCGACGACTTCGGCGGTGATGCGGTTTTCGCCCTCGGTCAGCTCGAAGACACCGAGCTCGATTTCCTCCGTCAGCCGGATGCCTTTGTTGTAGAAGTCGATGGGGTCTCCGGCTTTCTGGTCGTTGATTGAGAGCTGGATGATGCCGTAGTCCGCCGCCTTGACGAAGCGCGCCAGGACGCGGTATTTGCCGGCCTGGGGGACGTCGAAGCCGAGCACGAGCGTATCGCCCGGCTGAACGCCCGTGTGCAGCCAGAAATGGTGGTCGTTGCTGCAGCCGTTGATTGCTTGCGGCTCGGCCTCTTCGCCGCCGGCGATGACGCGCATCTCCTCGCCCTCGAGCGCGCCTTTGACGCGGTAGGGGACGTACTCTTCGATCAGGGTGAGCTCGAGGTCGGACGGCATGATCGGCTCAAACGCGTCGCTGCCGCC
>JAUWXH010000539.1 GCA_030616465.1 Planctomycetota bacterium
AACGAGGTCTTCTTCGACAGCGAGCCGCCGAAGGAAGTCGCCGAACGCCTAAGAGGGTTCGGCCACCTAGTCAGCGACAAGCATAGAACCGGCGTAGTGCAGGCGATTCAGCTTCTGGAAGACGGCACGATGGTCGGGGCGAGCGATCCGCGCAAGGCCGGCCGGCCGGTGGGTGTTCCGTAGGCATTGCCTTCCAGCCTGAGACTGCCCGGATGTCAGCCGAGCCGGGCAGCGTGCCGGAGAATCCCAAATCAAACGTTTCCGGTGCGTTTGATGCGGTGCACCAGCGTCTGGGCCGCGGTCTTGATGCCCCGGATTGCGCCGAGGAGCTGCTCGCGGTTGGGAGCGAACTCCATCGCCGTGTCGGTGTACACGTAGCCCTCCGCGATGAGCCGGGCCAGCGACATCGTGAAGTTGTGCATGCCGGACTCGGTACTCCCGATGATGATCGAGGGCAGGTCTTCGTCCTCGCCCTCGCGGATCTTGTCCACCACGGCCGGCTCGGCCAGGAGCACTTCGGTCGCGGGAACCCGCGAGATCTCCGGATCGATGGCCGGCAACAGGCGCTGCGCCGCGATGGCCCGCAGGCTGTTGGCGATGGAGCTGCGGATGAAGGGGTGCTGCGAGCGGGGGAAAAACTCCAGCATCCGCGTCAGGGACATCATCGTGTCCGCCGTGTGCAGCGTGGCGAAAACCAGGTGCCCGGTCTCGGCCGCCGTCAACGCCGCGAGCACGGTGTCGGCGTCGCGCATCTCGCCCACGAAGATCACGTCCGGGTCCTCACGGACCGCGGAGCGCAGACCGTCGGCAAAGGTGTCCAGGTCCAGCCCGATCTCGCGCTGACTGACGATGGCGCTCTTGGGGCGGAAGGCGTACTCGATCGGGTCCTCGATGCTGATGATGTTGACCAGACGCGTCTCATTGATGTGGTCGATCATGGCCGCCTGGGTGGTGCTCTTCCCGCAGCCGGTCACGCCGCACACGATGATCAGCCCTTCGAACGTCTCGTCAGCCAGCTTGTGATAGATCGGCGGCAGGTGCAGCTCCTCGAAGCCGGGGATTACTGGTTTGACTCGGCGGATGGCCGCGTGCATGTGGTCGCCGGCGCGTAGGATGTTGATGCGGAAGCGTTCCCCGTCCGGGAGCGTGAAGGCGAAGTCCAGCGCCCCCTTCTCCTCATAGATGTGAAAGCGCCGCTTGGGAATGACCACTTTCATCATATGCTCGATCTCGCGCCCGTCCACTTTGATCGTGGGCATCTTGGTGCGGCGTAGCCGCCCGGCGATGCGGTAGACGGGCGGGACAGCGGTCTTCAGATGCAGGTCGCTGGCATCCAGGTTTTTCATCTCTTGCAGCAGGGGGACAACTGATTCGGGCAGCTCGCTCATCAAGGCACCTCAATCTCGGCGCGTTCGTAGACGCTAACCCCTCTCCACCCATGATATTGCGCCGACCGTCGGTGAGGCAAGCCGATTGGTGACCCGCCGATGCCGCGGCGGCTTCGCGCGGCCACGCTACGGACACCCCTCGCCCCAGTGGGCCAGCAGAATGCCCAGGTCAGCGTGGTCAGTGTCGCCGTCGAAGTCGAGGTCGCCGACGCAGCCAGACTCGCAGCCCCAGTCGCCCAACAGGACGCCCAGGTCCGCGTGATCGACGCAGCCGTTGCCGTTCAGGTCCCCTGGGATGCGTGAGCCGAACTCGTCGCTGCCGATGTCCACTACGCGTTGGCCGTCGTCGTCGCCGTCCCAGACGCGCATCTGGCCGTCGATGTCCCGTTCGTCCGGTTCGGGCACGTAGTCAGGATCGCCGGCGTCAATACACAGCGAAACGGGCGAGAGGTGGAGGTCGTTATCCTCCCAAGTGTCGGGATCGTCGTCCGGGCCGTC
>JAUWXH010000336.1 GCA_030616465.1 Planctomycetota bacterium
CCGCACGTGAGGCAGCGGGCCACATGCCGCGCACGGAACAACCATTCAGTACGGCGAGGCCCCTTTACCAGCGTATCAGCTTGGCACTGCAGACATGCCACATCAGAATCGGCCGTGCCCTCGCTAGCCGCGAGGCTCTGGGTGCGCTCTATCCGGCGCACCCAACGCGCCAGGTAGAGGAGGCAAACCGAAAGCGGCGCCAGCACAAGAGGCACAACAACAAACACGATCCAGTCACCGACACACTGGAACGTCTCTCCCTGCACCAGACCCGTGATGCAGCCGACGACCGTTAAACACGCAACGATCCCCGCCGTGACGGCAACCACCACCAACAGCAGCCGCAACACCAGCAGCATGAACTCGGCGCTACCCACGTCGTGTCCGACCTGCGAGAGAAGCGGCAGAGCAGGCCTGTAAGCCGGATTCTGTACCGGGGGGCACGTGCCACCCGGCGGCGGCCATTCGTCTAGGCCCGCCGTTGCCGACGGGCTCGAGCACCCTACCCGGGGCTGATCGCGAGCCGGGCCGGCTCATCGCCCTCTACTTGGGCTTGCTGGCGGTGGGGTTTGCCCTGCCGCGACGGTCACCCGCCGCGCGGTGCGCTCTTACCGCACCATTTCACCCTTACCTGTGACGCCGCGGGTGCCCCGTCCTTTCCAAGGGCGGGGGACGAACATAACGTACGCTTCAGTCAGTCCCCCACCCTCAGAGAGGGTGGGGCACCCCGCGTCCATCGGCGGTGTGGTTTCTGTGGCACTTTCCCTAGGATCACTCCCGGTGGCCGTTAACCATCACCGTGCCCTGTCCAGTCCGGACTTTCCTCCGATCCGCCAGTGGCGAACCGGCGACCGCCCGGCCCACTCTGCCGCCATTAGTATACCGCTTCTCCCGACGGAGCGGGCAAATCCAGGGACATCGCGCACGATCGCGAGCCCTTATTCAGCGGTGTCGCCATTATGAAAATCCACCCGGATTGCAATAGGCGCCACGCCTGGAAGTGTTAGCCTTTTAGTATGTAGTTCGTGATAGTCGCGTTCCGGCTGTGGCGTTGCGGCCCGGGTTTGCGGCCGCCGGAGGTCAAGACATGTTCGATGCGACCATAATGACCTTGGCGCTCAACGTGACCGCCCTGACGACGGTGTACTGGGCGTGTCTGATCGTCGGCGGCGGGCTACTGCTGATTTCGACGCTTCTCGGCAGCCATGCCGACGCTGACATCGACGCCGGCGACGCGCTCGACGCCATCCACGGCGCGCATATGGACGCCGATTTTGACGCTGACATCCACGCCGATTTCGACGCGGACATCAGCGCGGATGTCCACGCGGACGTCGGGGCCGACACGGATCTGGCCACTCACGCCGGTCATGCCGACGCGGCTCACGGCGCCTGGGCGGGGCTGTCCACCTGGTTCTCGATCCGCTTTCTGATCTTCGCCGTCGCGGTCTTCGGTGCCCTCGGCGTGATCCTGACGTACCTGACCGAGACCGGAGCCACACTCGTCTTGGCGATCGCGCTGGCTGGGGGACTGGCGGTCGGCCAGTCCGTGCATCAGCTTTTGCGCATGGTGCGGCGCACCTCGGGCGACAGCACCCCGCAGCCGTGGGACTATGTGAACAAGCTCGCCCGGGTGACGATCGCCATCAACTCGCCCAAAAAGGGCCAGGTCGCGCTCCTGGTAGGCCAGACCCGGCGCTACGTGGCCGCGATCGCCCACCGTTCCCGGGCAGACTTCAACGTCGGCGACGAGGTCGTCGTCGTCGCTTACCGGGCGGGGATCGCCGAGGTGATCTCCCGCACCGAACACGAGGCTCTTCAACGCTCAAACCGAGGAGGTGCTCCATGAATACCGTTCTGCTCGCACAGGCTACCGCGGGAATCACCATCGGCGTTTTGGCCCTGTTTATCGTCCTCGCGATCATCATCGTGATCGCCAAGCTGGTCGTCGTTGGCAATCCGAACGAGATGGTCATCATCACCGGCGGACGAGGACGCGACGGCCTCGGCTATCGCACCATCATCGGCGGCCGCAAGATCGTGATCCCCGTGATCAACAAGGTGACCCGGCTGAGCCTGAGGAACATGCAGGTGGGGCTCGAAGTGAAAGCGCAATCCGGCGGCGGCACGATGATGCCGATCACCGTCACCGGCGTGGCGAACGTGAAGGTTTCGTCCGATCCGGCGGAACGCGGGGCCGCGATCGAGCGATTTCTCGGCCAGCCGCTGCAGGAAATGCAGCGTGTGGCGCGCGAGACGCTCGAGGGCGGGCTGCGTGCGGTGATCGGCAAGATGACGCCCGAGGAGACCGTCGAAGACCGCGACAAGTTCGTCACCACCGTGATGCAGGAGGTCTCGGACGACTTCCGCAAGCTGGGTTTGCTCATCGACAGCGTCAACATCCAAAACGTCCACGACGAAGAGCAGTACCTCGAATCGATCGCGCGCAAGGCCCGCGCCGAGGTGATCTCGGCCGCCCGCAAAGCCGAGGCGATGCGGGCCGCCGAAGCGGTCATCAAAGAGGCCGAGGCCAACGCCGACGCCCGCAAGGCCAAGGCCGACCGCGACGCCGAGGCCAAGGTGATCGAGGCCAGCTCGCTTCAGCGGGCCGAGCAGGCGCGCTACTCGGCCGAGACCGCGATTGCCGAGTCGGAGAACGAGCTGCGTATCCGCAAGGCCGAGCTGGCTCGCGACGCCGCCCTCAAGGAGGCCGAGCAGCAGAAGGCCGCCGCTCAGGCCGAGCAGGAGCGCCTCAACGCCACCGACGTCGCCGGTGCGATCGCGGCCCGCGACGTCGCCAAGGCCAAGGCGGAAGGCGACGCCGCCTCCGTGCTGGAGGAAGGCAAGTCCCGGGCAGCCGCAATCGAGCAGATCGGCAAGGCCATCCAGGCCAACCCCGACGCCCTCAAGGTCATGCTGGTCGAGATGATGCCCAGCATTGTCCAGGAGCTGGCCGCCACGGTGAAGGACGTCGATCTGGGACGCGTTACCGTCATCGACGGCGGCGACGGACGGGCTATGGCTGGCGCAGCGATGGGCCGGGCCCGGATGCTCTCCGAATCACTGGCCATGCTGGAAACCGTGCTCGGCGTCGATCTGCGCCAGCTTTCTCAGAACATCGCCGGCAACATCGCGGCCCGGCCCCACGAGGCCGAGCCAGCACCCACGAAAGGCCCCCCGCCGCCCCGGTAGGGCCGCGTCGATTTGTCATTCCGAGCGCAGCGAGGAATCTAGCGCCGTGCCCCACTCCCCAACGCACACGGGGGTGGGGCACGGGTTAGCTATTCGCCATTCTGAGTTCGCCGTTCTTTCCCGCGCTACTCGGGTACGCTCCGTAGCGCCTCTTTGATGGCCGGCTCGAGCATCCTGCCGCGCGCGTTGTCCGAGACGACTTTCCCGTCTTTGCCCACCAGGTACATCGCCGGAATACCGCGGACGCCGTAACGCGCTGCCAGCCTGCCCCCGCCATCGAAGATGTGGTGCCAATTCATCTTCTCCCGCTTGACGAAGCGCTCGCAATCTTTCTTGTTGTGGTCGAGCGAGATGCTGATGATCTCGAAGCCCTGCTTGTGGTATTTGTCATAGGCCCTCTTGATGCTGGGGATCTCCCCG
>JAUWXH010000259.1 GCA_030616465.1 Planctomycetota bacterium
AGCAACACCCGGGCGATGCTGAGCCGCTGCTTCATGCCGCGCGAGAGCCCATCGACCAGCGCGTCGCGCTTGAAGCTCAGGTCGGTAAGCTCCAGCACGTCGCCGACGATCTGCGTGCGCTTCTTGCCGGTGATGTTGTAGGCGCTGGCGAAGAACTCGAGGTATTCCTGAACGACCATGTCCTCGTAGGCCCCGAAGAAGTCGGGCACGTAGCCGATCAGCGGGCGGATCTTGCGGCTCTCGTAGCCCACCACGTGGTTGCAGACGCGGGCCTCGCCCCAGGTCGGCTGCAAAAGCGTCGCCAGGATGCGGATGGTCGTGGTCTTGCCGGCCCCGTTCGGCCCGATGTACCCGAAACACTCGCCCTCCTCGATGTTCAAATGGAGGTTGTTCAGGGCCACGAGCTTCCCGTAGCGCTTGGTCAGGTTGATGGTTTGGATGATCATGGCGTCGTCCCCCGCCGCGCTTGTCCGTAACGGATGGGAACCCGCACGCGATAGAGGCTGCGCCCGCGTTTGGGTTTCATCCGCTTGCCGTCGCCGTGCAGCACGGCCGGCCCCGGATCGTCGGCCATCAGCAACAACACGGCCCGCCCCCGCAGCAGCCAGTGCGAAATGTCGCGGTCCACCAAGCCGTCGGTGGTGAGCGGCGTGCCGCAGGAGTCGAAACCTCCGGTGCCGTTATGCAGATAGAAGTTGCGAGTCGCGGCGAGAAAGGCCGCTACCGCGGTCTCGTCAAACCCGCTTCTGCTGATGCCGAGCGCGGGGCTCACATCGTTGGCCCATAGCTGCTGGCGGTGCCACAGCGTGATCAGATCGTCGGGTTCTTTGCTGAGGTCGGGGTTCTGGCGCGAATTCCACCCGCGCGGCCCGTTCCAGGCCTTCTCGTAGTCGGCGTATTCCCGGGCACCGAGCTGACGAATCTGCTGGCCGGCCTTGATCGGCGGCAGACGCACGGCCAGAACGTTGATCGCCGGCGGGACCGGACCGCCGCCGCGATAATCCAGGCGATAGGCACTGGTGTGCCCCGCAGCGCGGTCCACGCTGCCATCCCGGCGCACCAGGCGCGGGTCGAGATAAAGCAGGTAACCGCCGCTCAGGTCAACGTCCAGGTCGTTCTGGATCCAACTGCTCTCAGTGATCTTGCCGTTGCGGCGGTCGGCCACGAGCTGGGCGCGGATGGTCCCGTCGAGCTGCCCCTGCCAGAAGCCCTCGAACTGCTTGAGCGTGGCCCGCATGAGCGTGTCGCGCAGCAACGCCTCGCGCGTGACGGCCGTGTAGCGCTCCGGCGTGGCATATCGGCTCGGATCATCTGGGACCGGGGTCAACGCGCGTAGGTAGTTGCCTTCCCCCGGCAGGGAGAGATCGACGCGTTGGCGCCGGGGGCTGCGGTAACCGAATAGACACATGGCCCGCGCCTGGCTCGACCCCCCTTCCAGGTCGATCAGGCTGAGCGCGTCCACCCGCCCGAAGACCCCGCGGCTCAGGCCGACTGCCCCCAGACTGACAGCACTGGCCAGCACGGCGAGAGCGGCGAACACCGTCCAGCTCAGGCGCGTGAGCCCGCGCCGTCGCAGCCAACCCCAGCTTGCCAGCGTCGAAATCCCGATGTAGATCGTGACGAACCCCGCCGCCGCCAGCATCAGCAGCCCGCCAATCTGCCGAAACTCGATCGGCTCGGTCAGCTTGCCATACAGGTTCCGTGAGCCCATGAGGCCACCGCTGCTAAGCCGCTCGTTCTCCAGGAACTCGTTCGTGTTAGGGTTGAGGTCGAAGAGCTTGAGGAACAGAGCCCGCGTGTTGGCGGGCCGGATCAGCCGCGGCTGAACGCTGTTCAGATCGCGGAGACTGGCCGCCACCGCGGTCACACGCCCGGAACCCACCAGGTCCGTGACGATCAGATCGATGCTTTGACCGGTCGGCAGCCGATCCGTGAACGTCAGCAAAGCACCGGTTGCATGCTTGGCGACGGCAACCGAGATCGGGGCCTCGAACTCTTCCACGCTTCCCGCCAGGCTCGCAAGGAAGCGCGGCAGCACGCGGGTCGTCACCGGCGGGGCGTCACCCCGCAGCGGAATGATCTCGGCCAGGCGGCTTTTCTGAATCCGCGGCCAACTCGCCCCGATGCCAACCACCAGCTCCCCACCATTGCGCACCCACTGGATTAGCGCCTCGAGCTGGTTCGGGCTGATGGTCTTGGGGTCGAAGCTGGGCTCGTCCCAGACGATTACGTCCACGGCCTCCAGCCCCCACCAGCGGTCGGGCAGTTCGGCGGCGGGCATCTGGCCCACAAGGATGCGGCGATAGTAGGGGCGGTAGTCGGGGCGGTCGTCTACGCCGGGCTTACCCCTCAGGCTGCGCAGCTCGGTCAACGGCCGCGCGCTGATGTCAAGAATCAACATCTCGTCGTTGCTGATCAGCTCAAACGGGGGCAGGTCGAGACGGGTGATCAGCACACCCTCCGCGCTGAGCACGTCCAGCGTCGGTCGCCACGACTGGCCGGTCAGGCTGACCGCGTAGCACCAGACGGAGCGCGTCGGCCCCCCGCCGGTCAGCGTCACCCGCTCGCTCACGTACGCGACGCGATCGCCATCCAGGTCGGGGCACTCGCAGCGCAGCACGACCTCCTGGTGCTCGCTGCTGGCGGCGTTGAGCTCGACCAGGATGGGGAGCCACTGGCCCTCGCGCGCGACGAACCCGGTCGGACCGGGCGTGCGGAAACCGACGGCCCGGACGTCGCCCTGCACCGGCTGCGCCTGGGCGAGGCCGGCCCCCGCCACGACGAACAGCCACCCTCCCATCAGCCACCTGGGCATCCCGCACCATTCCTTATACGCGGCCATAGCCGCTCGGTTTTAGTCCACTCTAGCGATGCCGGTCGATGCGTCCATTATATTAAGGGACCATCGTTAGAACCGTAGGACGCTTGACCGGTGCTCAGAATCCATTATAAACGGAACCAACCCGGGGAGGTGCGCCGACCGGCGGCGTGCCGCAGAGTAATGTGCGTGAGCGGGAGCTGCCGCCATGGTGCTGCCGACAATCTGGAATCCGTGCATATTCATTAAGGGAGGCTTCCACGCGCCGCCGTAGGCCCTCCGCCAAACATGAGGACCGGAGCCTGAGCACCCTGGCGAGCGCGAGACTCCCAGGGTTTTTTCGTATCCATCAAGGCCGCAAGCTGACGTAAGGCAACGCCGTGCCGCAGACGCTCCCACACATCCGAGACCCACAGAACCAGACGCTGGCGCTGCTACGCCTGGCCCTGCCGATGATCCTGATGATGGTCTCGCGGCTGGCGATGACCTTCATCGACTTCGCCATGGTGTCGGTGCTGGGGACCGACGCGCAGGCGGCCATCTCGCCGGCAACGGTGTTCGTTTTCGTCGTCGGCTGTCTGGGGATGGGGGTCGCCCACGCCGTGCAGACGTTCGTCTCGCAGGCCGCCGGCCGCGGCGAACCGCAGCAAGCCGGGGGGTACGCCTGGCAGAGCTTTTACATCGCGGGCGTCATAGGGCTGTTGGCGTTTCCGCTGGCTGCGACCACGGAGACGTGGTTCGGCTGGATCGCCGCCCTGGGCCAGCACACCCCGCAGGTCGCGGCGATGGAAGTCCAGTACGTTGAGATCGGGCTGTGGTCGGTCGCCCCCTCGGTCGTGTGCATCGGGCTGAACGGGTTTTTCAACGGGGTGCAACGCCCGCGCATCGCGCTGATCGCCGTGCTGGCCTCGCTGGTGGTCAACGTTGTGGGCAACTGGCTGCTGATTTATGGCAATCTCGGTTTTCCGCGGATGGAGGTGGCCGGGGCGGCCGTGGCCACCGTGATCGCCTGGTGCGTGCGGGCCGCCGTGCTGACCGCGGCCATGCTGCTGCCCGGCTTCAACCGGCGCTACCACACGCGTCACTCTTACGCGTTCGACGCGAAGAGAATGGCCGGCCTGTTCCGCGTCGGCGCCCCCACCTCGATCCAATGGGTGATCGACATGGGCTCCTGGATGGTGTTCATGGTGCTGATCATGCCGCCCCTCGGTACCGCCGCCCTGGCAGCCACCAACGTTGGCTTGCAGTACATGCACCTGTCGTTCATGCCGGCCATCGGCCTGGGCATAGCCTTGTGCTCGAAGGTCGGGTTCGCCATCGGCCAGGGCAAGCCCGAAAACGCCGTCCAGCAAGCACGCATCGCGATGCGGCTGACCGGGGCCTACATGGGCGTGGTGGGGCTTTCGTTCCTGCTCTTCCGCCGACCGCTGATGTGGCTGTTCAACGCCGACCCGGCCGTCATCGAGGCCGGCTCGTGGGTGCTGATCTGGGCGGCGATCTTCCAGGTCTTCGACGCCATGTGCATCACGTACATGAACGCCCTGCGCGGAGCCGGGGACACGCGCTGGCCGGCGGTCGCAATCAGCACGTCGTCGTGGGGCATTTTCATCGGCGGCGGATACGCTGTGAGCCGCGCG
>JAUWXH010000025.1 GCA_030616465.1 Planctomycetota bacterium
CCTCCTCCGAGGGATCTTCCCCTTCGAGCGTCAACAGAACCGGGATGATCTGGAACCCCGGCATCTCCCCCTGGGCTATCTTCTTGTATTGCGCCAAAGCACCCTTTTTTTCCTTGCTGCCGATCTTGTTCTCGATCAGCAGGCACCACTTGTCGTTGCGGCTCCGCGCGAGGATGTCGATGTTTTGCCACTCCCGCATAACCTCGACGTCGTTGAAGCCCATGAGTTCGACCTGGGCGGGTGTGAGCGAGACATCGACTTGGTCGTTCTCCATCAGCAGCCGGGATAGGAAACGCCGCAGGAACGTGTCGCCAAGGCCATGGGTTTCAGTGGGCGTCAGAAGCCACGCCAGGACGTTGCTGTGGCGAATCTCAGCTCTTTCGATCCGCAGAACACGGAAGAGGTTGAACCCCGCCAGGCGGGCGTTCAACGCCTCAAGCTCCTGGTTGTCCACCAGGAAGGCGTCGAGCAGCCGCTGCTTGTCGGCCGAAGTGGATAGGCTATTCGCGGCCATGGGGTCGCCCTGCTTGGTCATTTGCGCGTCCCGGCTCCACGATCTGACCTCACGCTGGAGACTAGCGCACGTTAAAGTACCGCGCCTCCGGGTGGTATGTCACGACTGCGCTGGTCGTCTGCTCGGGGTCGAACTGGTATTGCTCGCTGAGCGCGATGCCGATGCGCTCCGGCTTCAGCAGCTTCATCAGCGGGACCTGCTCTTCCAGGTTCGGGCAGGCGGGGTAGCCGAAGCTGTAGCGGCTGCCCTGGTAGCCCTGCTTGAACAGCGCCGGCAAGTCGCGGACGTCCTGGCCGGCGACGCCCAGCTCGCCGCGGATCTGCTTGTGAATGAGCTCCGCCAACGCTTCGGCCAGCTCGACGCCGAGACCGTGTAGGAACAGGTACTGCTGGTATTCGTTCTGCTCGAACCACTGTCGGGCGACCGTGCTGACGCGCCGGCCGGCGGTCACAATGAAGAACGGAGCCACATCCACAGGACCGGCACCTAGCGGC
The DNA here is from genome assembly GCA_030616465.1 of Planctomycetota bacterium. Classification (GTDB taxonomy): domain Bacteria; phylum Planctomycetota; class Phycisphaerae; order UBA1845; family Fen-1342; genus JAUWXH01. Next base: position 1,009 of record JAUWXH010000025.1, read on the forward strand.
CGCCAGAAATCCGACAGGCACCAGTACGGCTGCTTCTTTTGCCGTGGAAAGCGGAAACGCGCCAGCACGTGCCCGTGCAGCTCCGGGCGGTCGAGATCAGCCGGCGGCGGCTCGAAGATGATCAGATCGTCGCCGTCGGAATTGCACGGCCAGTACCCGTAAATGGCCTGCGGCTGGAGGATGTTCTCCCGCTCGCAGCGCTCGACGAGTGCGCGGTAGACGGGCCGGATTTCGGCGTCCACGTGTCGCTTCCAGGTTTCGCCGGAGCGGCGCTTCTTAGGAAACCCCCATTGCACCTGAAAGAGCATGGCCTCGTTGACGTAGGCCAGCGCCGCCTTCATCTCGATTCGTTCGAGGACGCGCGGACCCCAGAACGGCGGGCGCGGCACCGGGTAATCATGGCCGATATCCGAATGCGGCACCTCGACGAGCCCCGCCTCGGCGGCCTCCTTCGCGGCCCGTTCCGCTTCGGTCGCACGCAAGAGTTCAGCCGTTTCCTTGTCCAGCGGCTTCAGCCCGTAGCGCTGCTCGGCCAGGAGCTGGAATTGCTCGGCGTCGGGGACCTCGGCCGCGACCTTCTCTTCCCACGCGGCGCGCTGTGCGGCCTCGGCCGCCGCTTTGGTCTCCATGACCCGGCCCATGAGTTCCAGGCCCGCGAAGGCATCCTGGGCGTAGTGGACCGGTCCCTTGTAGGCTCCGCGCAGGTCGTCCTCGACGTACTTCCGCGTCAGCGCCGCACCACCCAGGATCACCGGCACGGTGATACCTTGCTCGGCAAGCACCTCGAGGTCCTCACGCATCACCATTGCAGACTTGACCAGCAGCCCGCTGAGGCCGATCGCGTCGGCGTCGTGCTCCCGCCAGGCGTTGATGATGTTGCCGATCGGCTGCTTGATCCCCAGGTTGTAGACCTTATAGCCGTTGTTGCTGAGGATGATGTCCGCCAGGTTCTTACCGATGTCGTGCACGTCGCCGCGCACCGTGGCCAGCACGATCTTGCCGCGCGCCTGACCCTCGACCCGATCCATGTGCGGCTCGAGATGGGCGACGGCGGCCTTCATCGCCTCGGCCGACTTGAGCACAAACGGGAGCTGCATCTGCCCCGTGGCGAACAGCTCGCCAACCGCCCTCATCCCCTCGAGCAGGAGCTCATTGATGATGTAAAGCGGGTTGTACTTTTGCAGGGCCTGGTCCAGGTCGGCCCCCAGGCCCGCTCGCTGACCGTCGATGATCCGTTGCTTCAGCCGGGCTTCGATCGGCAGATCAGCGATCCCGACCGTCTCGCCGATCTCCTCGCCCTCCGCGAACAGACCGACGAATCGCTCCAGCGGGTCGCCCCTCTCGCGACGGTCATGGATCAGATCGAGCGCGGCTTCCCAGCGCTCGTCGCTGATCTGATTGCGCGGCAGGATCTTGCCGGCATGCACGATGGCGGCGGTGAGACCCCGCCGGCACGCTTCGTAAAGAAAGGCCGAGTTCAGCACGACGCGTGCGGCAGGCCGCAAACCAAAGCTCACGTTGCTGACGCCCAGGATCGACTGACAGCGCGGAAACCTCCTCATGACGGCTTCGACGCCGTCGAGCGTCTCCAGCCCGAGCCGGCGATCTTGCTCGTTGCCGGTCGTGATCGGGAACGTCAGACAGTCAAAGAAGATGTCCTCCTCTCTGATGCCGTACTTGTCGGTGAGCAGCTCGTGGATGCGCGTGGCGATGGCCAGCTTGCGCTCGGCGGTCTTTGCCATCGGCTGCTCCGAATCGTCGTCGATCATCAGGGCGACGACGGCGGCGCCGAACTGCCGCAGCAACCGACAGACCTTCCGCATCTTCTCTTCACCGTCTTCGAGGTTGACGGAATTGACGATGCACTTGCCGCCGGCCAGTTTCAGCCCGGCCTCGATCACGGCGACCTCGGTGCTGTCGAGCATCAGCGGGGCGTTGACGTCGCTGCCGAAGCGGTTGACGACCGTATGCATGTCGGCCGTCCCATCGCGGCCGACGCAGTCCACGCACACGTCCAGCACGTGGGCGCCCTCGCCGATCTGCTCCTCGGCCATCTCCACCAGGCGGTCGATGTCGCCCTCGGCCAGCAGGCGCTTGAACTTGCGCGAGCCGTTGGTGTTGCAGCGCTCGCCGACGATCAGAAAGCTCGTGTCTTGCCGCACGGGGGTCGCCTGATAGAGGCTTGTGACGCAGGGCTCGGGGACGACTTGGCGCGGTCTGGGTTTGAGGCCCGAAACGGCTTTCGCAACCGCCCGGACGTGCTCGGGCGTGGTCCCGCAACATCCGCCGACGATGTTCACGCCATCGACCTCGACGAACTCGCGCAGCCAGCGGGCGAGCTCGTCGGGCGTGAGGGGGAAGTGGGGGTGCCCATCAATGAGTTGGGGCAGACCGGCGTTGGGGATGACGCTGATCCTGCGGGAGCACTGCTTGGCGAGGTAGCGTACGTGCTCGCTCATTTCCTGCGGGCCGGTGGCGCAATTCAGGCCGATGACATCGACCTCCGGGTACGCCTCGATCGCGACGACAGCGGCGGCGATGTCCGTCCCCATCAGCATCGTGCCGGTTGTTTCCATCGTTACCTGGCACATCAGCGGCACGCGCCGACCGCAGGCCTCGAAGCCCATGCGGGCGGCTTGGATGGCGGTCTTGGTCTGGAGCAGGTCCTGACAGGTTTCAATCAGCAGCACATCCGCCCCACCGTCCAGCAGACCGCGAACCTGCTCGACGTAGCTGTCGAGCAGATCGTCGTAACTTATTTGCCGCAAAGAGATTAGCTTCGTCCCCGGGCCGATCGAGCCGACCACGAAGCGGGGCCGCGCCGGCGTCGCGAACGCCTCGCAAGCCCGCCGCGCGATCCGCGCCGCAGACACGTTCAGCTCGTACGTTCGCTGCGCCAGGTCGAACTCGGCCAGGACCACCTTGTTGGCCCCGAACGTGTTGGCCTCGACCGCGTCGCAGCCGACTTCCAGGAAACCGCGGTGAATTTGCTCGATCGCGTCGGGACGCGTCAGGTTCAGGATCTCATTGCAGTTCTCCAGCCCCTCATAGTCGCTCAGCGGCAGGTTCAGGGCGTGGGCGCTTGTCCCCATCGCCCCATCGAAAACGAGCACGCGCTGCTCGAGTTGTTCCAAGAATGCACAAGAGTCATGCGTCACGCCTGAGCACCTTTCGCAAACGGTGTCGTTTCAATCGGCGGGTTCGACCGGGCGTCGCAGACTTGGGCAGTCGCTGCCCGGCCGTACTACGGTCGGGGCGAGGCCGCGCATGCCGGGGCCCACTTGCCGGCGGAAACCGGGGGGGTATTATAACAAGCCTGAGGAAGATGACCTTGTCCTGTGCCCAGCGGGAGTGAGCATGACGACCATCACCGAGGCGCCGACCGAGCTTTCGTCGTTTTTCGATGTGCCCGAGTTCGACCCCGTCACCTACGAAAGCTATGCCGACTTGGTCTACGCCTCCTCCAGGTCCCGCGAGCGGTTCGGAGAGCTGCTCGGCGAGTATCGTCAGCGAGTTGCCTGGGGAGACGGCGATCCGCTCAAGTTGGCGGTGGGGTTGTTGATCCTGGGCGACTTCGTGGAGGCCTTGGAGTGGTTCTCAAAGGCCCCCGACCGCGTGTATCGCCGCTATTACACCGGCAAGGCCAATCTGGGCCTGCGGCGCTTCGGCGACGCGCGGGCGGAATTCCAGCGGGCGGCCGCCAAGGGGTGGGACGCCTTCGAGATCGACATGCTCTGCGCTGCCGCTCACGTCGCGGAGGGCAAGCTAGCGGCCGCGGAGAAGCTCGTGAAGGAGCACGCCGCCGACGGCCAGGACCGCGGAGAGTGGTACTTCCTGTGCGGGCTGCTCGAGGAGCAGCGCGGGTCGCGGGCGGCGGCCATCGAGCAGTACGAGAAAGCCCTCATGCTCTGCCCCGACCACGTCCAGGCCATGTTCCGCTGCGCCTGGCTGTACGACATCCGCGGCGACGACGAAGAGGCCACCGAGCTCTATCAGCGGCTGGCGCTCCAGCCGCGGGCGCACGTCCACGCGCTGATCAACCTGGCGGTGGTCTACGAGGACCTGGGCCGCTTCGACGAGGCGAGTGTTTGCCTGCGGCGGGTGTTGAAGGCGTACCCGAATCACGCGCGGGCCCGGTTGTTCGCCAAAGACGTCGATAGCGCCCGCGAGATGGTCATCGACGATTCCAGTGAGCAGCAGGCTGAGACGCGCAACCGGTTGCTCGAAACGCCGGTCAGCGAGTTCGAGTTGTCGGTGCGGGGCCGCAACTGCCTGAAGAAGATGCAGATCCACACGCTCGGCGACCTGCTGCGCCTGACCGAAGCCGAGCTGCTCTCTTACAAGAACTTCGGGGAGACCTCACTGAACGAGATCAAGGCCCTGCTGGCCAAGAAGAGTCTGCGGCTCGGCCAGCCTCCCGAGGAAATCGACACCGCCGCTCTGGAGCAGGCGGTTGCCAAGCCGCCCGCCCCGGTCGGCAGTGAGGCCGTCCTGGCCAAGTCGGTCAGCGAGCTCGAGCTGTCGGTCCGGGCGCGCAGGTGCTTGCAGCGGCTCAACATCGTCACGGTCGGCAATCTCGTCCAGTGCAACGAAGTCGACCTGCTCGCCACGCGGAACTTCGGCGTCACCTCGCTCAACGAAATCAAGTCGCGCCTGGCCGAGCTGGGGCTCCAGTTGACCACCAAGCGTTAGGCCCGGTCGGCTGCCGTGAGGGGCGCCTTGAGAGATTCAGCCCGCAGTCAGAACAGACGTTCCCGCCCGTTCCCCGCGATGGTGTACCGCCCGTCAGGGGGCCCTGATGACTGACGCCTTGGCGTTCCGGGTCTTGCGTCGTTGCGGGCACGCCCGCCGCGGCGTCATCTCCACCCCCCACGGGTCCATTGATACCCCGGCATTCATGCCCGTCGGTACGCGCGCCGCCGTGAAAGGCCTGACCCCCGCCCAACTGGCCGAGGCCGGCACACAGATCGTCCTGGCAAACACGTACCATCTGATGTTGCGGCCTGGTGCGGATGTCGTCCGGCAGTTGGGCGGTCTGCACGGATTCATGAGTTGGAGCAGGCCGATCCTCACGGACAGCGGCGGCTACCAGGTCTTCTCACTCGCCGACCTGCGGCGGGTTGACGACGAAGGGGTGGTCTTCCGCTCGCATATCGATGGTGCCACGGTCCACCTCACACCCGAATCCTCGCTGGCGGTGCAGAACCAGCTGGGGGCCGATCTGATCACGGCCTTCGACGAATGCCCGCCGTTGCCGACCGAGCAGCACGTCCTGCGACAAGCCGTCCGTCGCACGGTGGCCTGGGCGCGGCGTAGCCGGGCCGCCCACGCCCGCAGTGACCAGGCCCTCTACGGCATCGTGCAGGGCGGCCTGGACGCGGCCTTGCGGACCGAGTGCCTGGAGCAGTTGCTCGAAATCGGTTTCGACGGCTACGCCCTCGGCGGGTTGTCCGTCGGCGAGCCGCTGGCGGAGACGCACGCGTTCCTGGCGGAATTCACGCCACGCTTGCCGGACGACCGCCCCCGATACGTCATGGGGGTGGGCACGCCCGCGGATTTGGTAGCCGCCGTCGCCGCCGGCGCCGATCAGTTCGACTGCGTCCTGCCCACCCGCAACGGCCGCAAAGGCTACGCCTTCACCAGCCAGGGCGTGCTCCGCCTGCGGAACGCCCGTCATCGGCTCTCGGGCGACCCGCTCGACCCGGCCTGCGGCTGCTACACCTGCCGCAATTTCTCGCGGGGCTATCTGCGGCACCTTTTCAGCAGTGGCGAGGTACTTGGTGCCACGCTGGTTTCCCTGCATAATGTCTGCTTCTATGAATCTCTGATGCGGCACATCCGGGCCGCCCTCGACGCGGGTGAGTTCGACACGTGGCGTCGGACCTTTGCGGACGGGTCGGCGGCCGGCCGGAGCGAGGACGAAGAATGATGGACTTCTGGACACTTATCGCGCAAGCAACACAACCCACGGGCCAACCTGGGCCCCAAGGTGGGGGCGATGCCTTCATGAGGATATTCGTCCCCATCATCCTGATGGTCGGCGTGTTCTACTGGATCATGATTCGCGGGCAGCGCAAGGACCGGCGAAGACACACCGACATGCTCAGCGCGATCAAACGCAACGACCGGGTGCAGACCATCGGCGGCATCATCGGGACCGTGGTGGACGTGCGCGACGATCAGGTGGTGTTGAAGGTGGACGAAACCAGCAACGTCAAGATGCACTTCACCCGCGGCGCGATCAAGGAGGTGCTTGAGGAGACGCTGGCCGCCGGCCAGCGCAGGTGACGCCGCCTGCCGCGCCCGTACGTCCCGACCACCGGCGCATGTTCGTCGGCCCATTTAACTGTTTGACCATTTAGCTACTTGACCCTCTGCCCCGATGAGCTCCCTGCCCGCTATCTCGATCCGGAAGTCATTCAGCAAGTGAGCCGGCTCGATCTGCGGGCGCGCTTCATCTGTGAGTGTCCCCCCTACGGACCCTACACATTCCTGATCCTGCGGAATCGCCAGTCGCGGTCCGCGTTCACCGGCCGAAGCACCATGCTCGGCCACAGACCCGTTCTTGGGGCTGTTTGTCAATCTCCTTGCTCGACTTCAAGCGGGCCGCTCAGGTCGCCGACCGCGACGATGTCACCGGCGCTGAGGATCGGGAACTCGGCCGGAAGCTGCTGCTCATCGCCATCGTCCGGCGCGCTGCTGAACTCGAACTCTCCGCCACCAGTCGAGTTCAGCGTGATCGACAGAACAACGATGTCGTTCACCGCCACGTCGAGCGTCGCTTCGGGTTGCCCACCGCTCACCTCGACTTCGAAGCTGGTCTCATCGGCTTCTTGCTCGTACTCGACAATCACGGTCACACCACCGCCTGAGAGAACGGCCTTCAGCTCGTTGCCTTCCGCTTCCTGTTCGTCTTCGTTGTTCTCGCCATCCTCGTCCTCGCCATCGTCCCCGTCGGTGTCATCGTCCCCGTGCTGATGCTCGCCCTCGAACTCGCCCTGTTGATCGTCGTCCTCCTCGTCGTCGTTCGTATCGTCCTCAAACTCATCATTGGCGCCGAACTGATGCTCGCCCTCGAACTCCCCGGTTTGCGTGTCGCCGTCATCCGGGTCCGAGTTCTCGTCGCCCTGTCCCTGTGCGGGCGCCTTCGCGCCCGCGGCACCGGCTGTCACATCCAGCAGATCGAGAGGGTTATTGCCGGCTGACCCGGGTTCCGCATCGGCGCCGCACCCCGCCATCAGCATGACACCTCCCACGAAGGTTAGCAGTACCCACGCGTTCCATCCCAAGCTGGTTCGCCGTTTCGCGTCCATGTTCATCTCCTTCTAGCGGACATCCGTAACGGTGCCCAAACATTCCCCCGGTTCTTCCAGCCTAATCGTCGTCATCATCGTCATCGTCGTCGTCGTCATCATCGTCATCATCGTCATCATCGTCGTGGCCGCGCTCTTCGTGTACTTTGCCGGTCGGGAAGATAATCAACTCCTCTTCCTCTCCGTCGATCTTAGCCTCGACTTCGTAGATGACGATCATCTTCTTCTCGATCTTCAGTTTCGTCTTCGCCGGGAAGTGCTTGGCAATCGCCGCGCGCACCGCTGCCGGCAGGTCCTCGATACGGACGATTTCCTCGATCTCGATCAACGCTCCGTCCGCCGTGACCGCCGCCTCATGCTTCGTGCCGTTCACGACCCATTCGGCCTCGTAGACCAGGGCGCCGTGCTCCTTCTCCCGCTCTGCCTTGATGATCTTCGCGTCGCCCGCGAGTTTCAGGAGCGCTCCGCGGGCCGGCTCCGGGACCTGGCCGATCGTCAGGTCATCTTCTTCGTCGCCTTCGTCCTCAACCTCTCGGCTGAGCAGGGTTCCATCCGGGGCGACTTTGATCTCGATTTCCTGGCCGTTGAGGAGGAACTCGGCCTCGTAGACGGTCTTCCCGTTCTTGGTCTCACGTTCGATCTCGGTGATCTTCGCGCCGGCGGATTCCTTCAGGATGGTCGCCTTGACGGCCGCAGGCACCTGCTCGAGCGTAACCTCCTCCTCATCGCCCGGGGCGCTAGCCCAAGCAGCGACGACGATTCCAGCCAGCGCACCCATTCCCACCAAGCCAATCAGTGTCTTGTTCATTCGCATGGCAATACTCCTCTCTCTTCAGAACCTGTACAGTCCGGCTGGCTCACGGCGAGCCGGCTCGTCCACCCCGAACCCGCTCCAGTATAGCGGCCGCAAGATGAGAATACGATGAGAACCGAACGCACCGACGCCGGCGGCTACGTAGTCGCCGACACTGTTTGATGCGGGACGAGTGCAAGGTATAACGTGTGTCAGGTGGATGTCCATGAGCTCGCTGGCCCGCTATCTCGACCCGGAAGTCATTCAGCAAGTGAGCCGACTCGATCTGCGGGCGCGCTTCATCGTCGAGGGTCTCCTGGCCGGCCTGCACCGCTCACCGTTCCAGGGCCTGTCCGTCGAGTTCAGCGAGCATCGCAAGTACGTGCAGGGGGACGATCTGCGCACGATCGACTGGGCCGTCTTCGCCCGCACCGACCGCCTCTACGTCCGCAAGTACCAGGCCGAAACACACCTGGACTGCTTCCTGCTGGTGGACCGCTCCGCCAGCATGGGCTACGTGGGCGCGGTCGGCGCGTCGTCGGCGGGTTTGGGCGAGTCCTCCGGCGAGCGGGTGAGCGCCGCCGACCGCCAAGCACCCGCCAAGCTCCTCTACGCCATCCATCTTGCCGCCGCGCTCGGCTACCTGGTCACACGCCAGCAGGACGCCATCGGGCTGGGCATCCTCGGCGACGGCCTCGAGACGTTGGTCCCGGCCCGCGCCCGGCGAAGGGACCTCGCCTATCTGCTCGGAGTACTATCGTCGATTTCCCCTCGCGGCCGGACCGGCCTGGCACGCGGAATCCACGCCGCTCTGGGACGCATGCCGCACCGCGGCGTGATCGTCCTGCTCAGCGACCTGCTGACCGATCAGGCCGCCACGCTCGAGGCCCTGCACCATGCCCGTTTCCGCGGGCACGACCTGATCGTGATGCACATCCTCGACGCGGCCGAGGTGCGCTTCCCCTTCGACGGGCACATCCGCCTGGAAGACCCGGAAACCGGCCAAGCGCTGAGCACCGAAGCGGACGGCGTCCGCGCCCACTCCGTGCAGGCGGTCGCGGACTGGCGGGCCGAGCTCCGCAACCAAATCTCTACCTTGCGTGGCGACTACGTGGCACTCGACACGTCGATGCCGTTCGACAAAGCCTTGGTGGAGTTCCTGATCCAGCGGAGCCGCAGACGTTAGACCCCCCTAGCGCTAGTCGTCTTCCGG
>JAUWXH010000486.1 GCA_030616465.1 Planctomycetota bacterium
CCCCCTCCTGCGACACGCGTTCCAATGCCCGCCGCGCCGCCCGGATGTGCTCCGTGATCTCCTCGGAATCCGTGGCGGCGGCCGGCTTGGCGATGTCGAACAGCTCGAGGGCAGCGGCCTGGTCGCGGCTTTGCCCGAGCCAGCTCCAGGTTTCCCAGTATGCCTCGCCCAGCCGTCCGAGAACGCGCACGTCGTGATCGCGGCGCAGGTGGCGCAAGGCCTTCGAGAAGCGTTCGGTTCGCGCGGTGGCACGGCTCAGCGCCGCCTGTGCCGCGCCCTCAACGCCGCCCGGCGCCCGCCGGGCCACGCTCGCGAAGAACACCCGCCGCCGCAGCTCCCGCAGCCAGAGCGCGGTCAGGTCTTCGAGCACGTCCGCGTCGCCGAGCATGGCCGATCCGTAGAGCGCGTCTTCGCGCAATGCCCCGTGTCGCCGACACTGCTCCATCACCGCCCGCCAGCGTTTGTCGCCGCTCCGCGCGAGCAGCTCCAGGGCGGCGCGCTGGTTATGCTTCTTCTGTGGGTCGGCGACGTCCCCCAGTGACGATTGCAGAGCCGCGGCGACCGCCGGCAACGCCTCCGAGCCAACCTGCGTCAGCGCGTCCACCGCCGCCAGCCGCTCTTTCGACGTCTCGGCTGCCAGCAGACGCTGGGCCGCCTCCGCGCTGGAAACCGCCGGATCGTACGCAGGGCCCACGGGCTGTGGTGGCGGCCGGTCCGACGTCTCGGCCAGGTCCTGGTAAACGTTGATCCCCACAAATGCCAGCAACCCAACCCCCACCAACCCGACAGCCAATACCGTCCACGTCCGCAACGACACCAGCCGCAGGCGTCGCCCCAACGGCAGCCGCTTGCCGCTGGCCAGGTCCGTGGCGCAGTGCGGGCAGTACGAGGTGCCGGGCGCGACCGACCGCTCGCAGCGCGGACAGTGCAAAGCCACGTCCACCGGCGACGGCGCCTCGCGTACCGGCATCGGAACCGCGATCGTCCGCTTACACGCCGGGCAATGCGTTTGCCTGCCGGCCTTCTCGTCCTCGACCAGCAACACGCGACGACAGTGCGGGCAACGGATCTTCAGCGACATCAGGAGCTCTTCTTCACCGTGCCGGCCGTCACACCCGGCGCCGTAGCTACGCCCCGCAGATTACGATAGATTGTCGCGAAAAGACAGCCCGGATGTTCGGCCGACCGAGGTGGATCGGTGATCACGGCCGCGTCTGTGGCAAAGCCAAAGGAGTCCGCGCGTGCCCCAAGCTCAGAACGGCTCGCACGATGTTCAGACACCCGACTTCTACAACGTCCGCGCTCTGCTGACCGACCAGGAGCGGCAAGTACAGGCCATCGTCGCCCGCTTCGTGGACGAACGCATCCTGCCGATCATCGCCGAGTGCTTTGAAGCCGGCCGATTCCCCAGCGAGCTCGTCCCGGAGATGGGCCGCCTGGGCCTGTTCGGATCCACGTTCAAGGAATACGGCTGCGCGGGGCTCAGCAATGTCGCCTACGGGTTGATGATGCAGGAACTGGAACGCGGCGACGGCGGCATCCGCAGCTTCGCCTCCGTCCAAAGCAGCCTGGTCATGTACCCCATCCACCGCTACGGCTCCGACGAGCAAAAACAGAGGTGGCTGCCCGGCCTCGCCCGCGGCGAGCATATCGGCTGCTACGGCCTGACCGAGCCCCACGGCGGCTCCGACCCCGGAGCCATGAAAACCCACGCCGAACGCGACGGCGATTATTGGGTTATCAACGGGACCAAGCGGTGGGCCACCAGCGCTACGATCGCGGACGTAGCCGTCATTTGGGCCATGACCGCGGACGGCGTCCGTGGTTTCCTGGTGGAGAAAGGCACCCCGGGCTTTCAGCCGCGCGAGATCCACCACAAGTTCTCGCTCAGGGCCTCCGTTAGTTCCGAAGTGTTGTTGAACGATGCGCGCGTCCCGGAGGCGAACCGCTTGCCCGGTGCGAAGGGCCTGGCCGCCCCACTGAGCTGTTTGACGCAAGCACGCTACGGCATCGCCTGGGGGGTCATCGGTGCGGCACAGGCGTGCTACCAAGAAGCACTCGACTTCGCACGCGAACGAGTCCTGTTCGGCCAACCGCTGACGCACAAGCAGTTGATCCAAACGCGGCTGGCCGACATGCTGCGGCGTATCACCACCGCCCAGTTACTCGCCTTCCGCCTCGCCCAGCTCAAGGATGAAGGCAGGCTGCACCACGCTCAGGTTTCGCTGGCCAAATGGAACAACGTGCGCATGGCCCTCGACGTCGCCCGCGACGCCCGGGACATGCTCGGCGCCAACGGCATCACGCTCGAGCACTGCGCAATCCGCCACATGCTCAA
>JAUWXH010000564.1 GCA_030616465.1 Planctomycetota bacterium
AAAACCGGTGCCACAGGGGTTTTGGGTAGCTTCCAATCCAACGGGCCTTCTCGACGCGGGGGCTCAGCGGACAACCGGCCCCACGCGTGCGGACTCGCTCAGAGCAGCGTCAACTGACGGCGACGAGCGGGCGCTGTGCCGCCATGAGGCATTGTCCGATCCGCTCGGCGGTTCGGTCCCACGAATGTTCGCGGACCGCCGTTTCGCGGCCGCGTTCGCTCAGGCGGGCGCGGAGCTCGGGATCAGCCAGCAGTCGCAACACCTGGCGGGCAAAATCGACCGGCTCATCGGCGGTCAGGATGTTCTGGCCCACTTCGGCGGCCAGCCCATGCAAGGACATGGAGGTGGCGACGATGGGAACGGCCATGGCCCAGGCTTCGAGAACCTTGTTCTTGATGCCCCCCCCGGAACGCATCGGCACGACCGCCGCCGCCGCCCAATCCAGATAGGGCCGAACGTCGGGCACATCACCGGCCACGCGGATCCCGTCTCTGCCGTGCCAGGCCAGCACCTCTTCCACCGGCTTCTTGCCCACGAGCATCAGGCGGGCCGCCGGCTGACTTCTGCGCACGATCGGCCAGACCTCCCGGCAGAACCAGCCGACCGCCGCGACGTTCGGCGGGAAGCTCAGGCTGCCCACAAACGCCACCGAAGCGCTGCTGCGATCCAGCGCGCTGGGGTGAAAGTACTCGGTATCCACGCCGTTGGGGACTCCGACGCATTCGCGGTCGGTGAAGCGGCCCAACGCGGCGGCGTCGCGGTCGGTGACGAAGATGTAGGCATCGGCCGCCTGCGCGTATCGCCGATGCAGAATGTATGACCAGACCACGGATTTCAGGTTGGCCCACTGGCGGGTTTTCTCGCGGCGGAGGCGCTCGACCTCCTGGAGCCAGCGGTTGTCGATGAGATAGCAGGCCCCGGGTATGTCCGGGTTGCCGTCGAGCGCTACCAGCGTCTGATAGTCGATGCCGAGGAGCACATCCGGGTGGAACTCGTCGATCAACGAGCGCAGCCAGGGGATCGTGGCGGCGTTCATCCCATAGTGTTCTATCAAATACTTGTCAACCTTGCCCGGGGCGGTGTGGTCCTGGGGAAGGGTTCGCAAGACCGTCTTGAACGGAAGCCGGGCCGGGTTCGCCGGGTCGCCGTCCCAACAGGCGAACATCAGCTCGTGGACCTTGGCCAACCGCGAGAGCACGTGGTAAGTCGTCAGATGCTGCCCGGAAGAAAGCGGCCAAGGCAGGGTTCTCTTGAAAGCCAGGATGCGCACGGGTGTTTCTTCCGCTACTACGCGAGCCACGCCGCGCAGGCACCGGCCACGCCGGGCCCACGCCCGATGCTCTTACGATCGACCGCGCCAGAGCGAACCTTGAGACCTGACCCCTTGAATCACAGAAGCTTCGGATTCACAGGCCTGCCGCCTAGGCCGGCGGCGGATCCTCGATTCAGCACTTTGACGACGTGACAATCGGGTATAATACTGAGTGCGACCAAGGCGGGAGCACGAAGGGTGACGACGACATCGCCGATGC
>JAUWXH010000279.1 GCA_030616465.1 Planctomycetota bacterium
ATCAGGCCGGGAGGTTGGCGGTCGGGCGCCGGCGGGCTTGGATATGGGTACGGCAGGCGCAGGTATGTCGAATCGGACGGGGTCAGGGTCCGAGTCGGCCCCACAACTTACTATTATCGCTGGCCCACCTCCTCCCGGACCAGGGACACGGTGACTAATGTCGGCGTGCGGCGGCACTATCGGTCGGCAACAAGGCAAATCAGCCGCGGCCTGCGACGCTACCCGACTTACGGCGGCAGGATCAGCGGGGCACAACGGCGCAGCGCCAACCAGCCGGCCCGCGGAATCAGAAGGGTCCCGCAGCGCTTCGGCGCACGCGGCACGACGATCGGCAATCGGCGGCCCACCACCATCGGTAACCGAACGCGCACCGCGATCGGTGTCCGCGGGCCGAGGTTCGTCGGGCAACGGCAACCGAGGGTCGGCAGCAGCCGCAGCAGCCTGGATCGTCAGCGACACTCCGGCCAAACGCGCCCGCGAGCCGGGATCCGGCGCAGCCACGAGCTTCGCAGGTCCCAACGCGGCGTGAGATCGAGTTCGCCTCGCGGCCAGCGCTCGAGTCGCTCGGGTCTTTCACGCGGGACGAGCAGAACGTCCGGCCGCAACGATCTCAGGCGGTCGAACAACCGTTCTCGCTGATTGACGGGTGATCGGTCGCGCCCGCTTTGACGCTGGGCGGCGTCCCGGGATCGTCGCCGGTGGCCACGCGGCACGCACGCACCGGTGACGCAGCAGCGCGGCTGCCGTAACATGCCTGCATGTCCCGCTCCTTCTACATCATCGACGGCCACGCCCAGATCTATCGCGCGTATCACGCTCGTGTGGGCGAACTGACGGCCCCAAGCGGCGAGCCCACGCGCGCCACGTACGTCTTCTGCCAGATGCTGCTCAACCTGATCCGTGATCGGCAGCCGGATTACCTCGCCATGGCGATGGACGTTTCGGACGAGACCGTATTCCGCAAGGAGATTTACGCCGAGTACAAGGCGAATCGTGAACCGCCGCCGGAAGACATGGCGGTGCAGATCGACCGGATCGTCTCGATTCTCGAGGCCGCCGGAATCCCAATCTTGCGGAAAGAGCGTTTCGAGGCGGACGACATCCTGGCGACGCTCGCGCGGCGTTTCGACGAACCCGGCCTGCACATCTACCTGGTGAGCCGCGACAAGGACCTGGAGCAACTGCTTACCGACCACGTCTCGCTGTACGACCCGGTCAAGGACGAAGTCATCACCCCGCAGCGACTGTTCGAACTCAAAGGCTGGCGAACGGACCAGGCGATCGAGGCGCAGATTCTGGTCGGCGACAGCACGGATAACGTGCCCGGTGTGCGGTTGATCGGGGAAAAGAAGGCGGCGGCGCTACTGGCCAAATACGGCTCGGCGCGCGGCGTCATCGAACACGCCGACGAGTTGACGCCGAAGCAACGCGAGAACGTGAAAGCCTTCGCGCCGCGGCTGGAAATGACGCGGCAACTGGTCACCTTGCGTGACAACGTGCCGTTGGAGTTCGAGCTCGAGCAGGGCGTGTGCACGCGCTTCGACTGGTCCGGCGCTCGCCCGATCTTCGAGGAGCTCGGTTTCCGGCGACTGACCGAGCAGCTCTCAACAATGGCGCCAGACGGAGGGTCCGCTGTGCGGACCGCAGAAGGTCCCGCCGTTGCAGCGCAAGGAGCGACGGAGAGCGCGTACCGCCTGGTAAACACGCCGAAGGCATTCGACGAGCTCGGCAGTCGCTTGGCCGGTCAGAAGGACTTCGCCCTCGACACGGAGACGACCAGCGTTAACGCGACTGATGCGGAGCTGGTCGGGCTTTCGTTCGCCTGGGAGGCCGGGGAGGCGTATTACATCCCGGTTCGCTCGGCGTACGGCGAGACGCTGCCGCTCAAGCGTGTGCGGGATGCGCTGGGGCCGGTCCTGGCGGATGAGGCGAAGCGGAAGGTGGGGCAGAACCTCAAGTACGATCTGATCGTGCTGCGGCACGCGGGGATGCCGGTCGCCGGCCCGCTGTTTGACACAATGATCGCGGCGTTCGTGCTCGACCCAACGCAGAGCTCGTACAAGCTGGACAAGCTCGTTCGCACCCACCTCGAGCACGAGATGATCCCGATCAGCGAGCTGATCGGCAAAGGCCGCCAGCAGTTGCAGATGGACCAGGTGCCGCTCGAGCGGGTCACCGAGTACGCCGCCGAGGACGCCGATTACACCTGGCGGCTCAAGGAGCTGTTCGAGCCGCGGCTGAAGGGCTCCGATCGCGGCCCGCTGTTCTTTGAGACCGAGATGCCACTGGTATCGGTGCTGACGGACATGGAATACGCGGGCATCAGCCTGGACGGCGAGTTTCTGCGCGAGATGGGCCGCGAGATGGCGGCGCGGATCGACGCTATCGCGGATGAGATTCACCAGCAGGTCGGCACGCCGTTCAACCTGGATTCACCCAAGCAGCTTGGCGAGATCCTGTTCGACAAGCTGGGCTATCGCGTGTTGAAGAAGACCAAAACGGCCCGTTCAACCGATGCGGAGACGCTGGAAGTGCTCGCCGCCGAGACGGGCGACCCGTTGCCGACGCGGCTGTTGGAGTACCGGGAGCTTCAGAAGCTGCATGGGACGTACGTGGAGGCGTTGCCCAAGGCGCTCAGCGGCCGGACCGGGCGGGTTCATACCAGCTATCACCAGACCGGTGCGGTAACCGGACGCTTGTCCAGCAGCGAGCCGAACCTGCAAAACATCCCGGTGCGCACGGAGCTGGGGCGGCAAATCCGCCGCGCGTTCGTCCCGCGCAGCCGCGACGAGCTGCTCATCGTCGCCGACTATTCGCAGATCGAGCTGCGCGTATTGGCCCATTTCTGTCAGGACCCCGCCTTGGTCGAGGCCTTCACAGCGGACCGCGACATTCATGCTTTCGTCGCCGCCCAGGTCAACGGCGTGCCGCTCGAGGCGGTGACGAAGGAGATGCGTGGGCGAGCGAAGGCCGTGAACTTCGGCATCATTTACGGTCAGTCGGCGTTCGGTCTGTCGCGGACGACGGGGATGAGCCGGACGGAGGCCAAAGCGTTCATTGATGATTACTTTCGGCGCTATCCGCGCATCCGCGGTTTTCTCGATCAGTGCATAGAGGACGCCAAGCGCGACGGGTACGTCCGGACCATTCTGGGGCGTCGCCGGCCGATTCCCAACATCGAGTCACACAACCGCACGGTCCGCGCCCAGGCCGAACGGTTGGCCGTCAACACGGTGACTCAAGGCTCGGCGGCCGACCTGATCAAGATGGCGATGATCCAGCTCCATCGGCGGATTCGGCAGGAGCGATTGGCGCTACGCATGCTGCTTCAGGTGCACGACGAACTGGTCTGTGAGGCGCCGCGGAAGCAAGCGCCGCGTCTGAGCGAGATCATCGCCGACGTGATGAGCCACGCGATGGAACTGCGTGTGCCGTTGAAGGTGGACGTCCACACCGGCGAGGACTGGCTGGAGGCGAAGTAACGGACCTGGGTGGCACGGCCGTGTCGGCCGTGAGCGTAGCGGCTGGCGGCTCGCCAGCCGAAACGAATGGGTATCAGACGTCGAGATACAGCGCGTATTCGTACGGGTGCGGGCGGGCGGCGACCTCGCGATCCTCGTTGGCGCGCTTGGCGGCGATCCAGTTGTCGATGAACGTGTTGCTGAATACCTCGCCCTTCAGCAGGAAGCCGCGGTCTTCATTCAGGGTCGCCAGGGCGTCGTGCAGCGATGCCGGTAGGGGGGTTATCTTTCGCCTGAACTCGGCGTCCTGCTTGGCGATGTCCACGTCGAACGGGCCGAAGTTGTTGGTCGCCGCGTCCACCGGCGATTCGATCCCATCTAGCCCCGCCAGCAGCATCGCCGCCAGCGTCAAGTAGATATTGCCCGTGAAGTCCGGCGGGCGGTACTCGATGCGCTTGTCCTGCGGACTGACGGCGTAGCGGGGTACGCGAATGGCGGCCGTCCGGTTCGCCAGCGAGAAGAACAGGTTCACTGGCGCCTCATAGCCCTCGACCAACCGCTTGTACGAGTTGGTCGAGGGATTCGTCAGACCGGCCAGCGCCCGCCCGTGCTTGAGCAGGCCGCCGATGTACTGCAGTGCCAGGTCGCTGAGGTTGGCGTAGTTCTTCTGCTTGCGGTCGTAAAAGAGCGGCTGGCCGCCCTTGGTCAGCATCTGATGCACGTGCATGCCGTTGCCCGCTTCGCCGAAGACCGGCTTGGGCATGAACGTGGCCAGTTTGCCGCGTCGGCGCGCGAGATTCT
>JAUWXH010000076.1 GCA_030616465.1 Planctomycetota bacterium
GTGAGCAATTGCTCGGTCTACGGGCTCTCAGCCTGGAGCCTAAATGTGGAGTCCGCTAGGCAGCGTGACCTAGTCATTTCGGCCGAAGGGGAACCAACCATCACGGTGGACAACCTCGAAGTTGCCCAATTTATCTACCTGCTGCTGCACAACGAGAAGATCCGCGACGTGATTAACACGATCACGTCGAAGGTCGTACTGATTCTGGGCCGCTTCACGCCGGAGCGGAAGGCAGTGCTTGATGCGATTCGGGAGCAACTTCGGAAGCATGGTTATTGCCCGGTGATGTTCGATTTCGAGAAGCCTGCAAGCCGCAGCTTCACGGAAACCGTGCGGACGTTAGCGCACATGGCGCGGTTCGTCATCGCGGACATCACGGACGCCAAGAGTATCCCGCAAGAGTTGCAGGCCATTGTTCCGACACTGCGGGTTCCCGTGCAGCCGCTGCTGCTGAGCTCGGAACGCGAATACGGCATGTTCGCCGATTTCCGGGACTATGACTGGGTGCTGGAGCTGCACCGCTACGACGACGCCGAAGCGCTGCTGCGCTCCCTCCCGAATAAGGTCATCGCTCCGGCGGAGGCGAAGGCAAAAGAACTCGAAAGCAGATAGGGTGCGGTGGTCGGGCAGACCTGGACAACGGGGGATCTCGGCTAAGAGTCCGTCTCAGCGGGCGGCTCGGAGACGGTGACCGGCTCGACCTCGGGCAAGCGGGCGGCGATTTTGTCGAGTAGGTACGCTTCGAGCAGCACGTCGCGGCCGAGCGGGACCCAGTGCTCGCCGCGGGATGCCGCCCCGCGCAGGCCCTCGGTGGTCGGGAGGCGCTCGTTGTAGATCGCCAACGCGCCCGAGGCGGTCGTCACTTGCCGCTCGGGGGCACTGTAACGCTGTTTGTCAACCTGCACCGAGACGCGGTACTCGTCCCGGGCACGTTTCGCGGGCAGGACGCCCGCAGTACCCTCGACGGCGGTCGGCTCGACCTGGACGGTCACAATCCGGCGGACGGTGTGGATGCTCGACTCGAAGAGCTGATAACCGCCGCGCGAGTCGCCCCGCCAGAACTCGAACCATTGTCCGCTGGTGGTCGGGTGGCTGACGGCCAGGCCGCGCTCCCAGTCCACACGCTCGGGCGGCAGATCGTGCTCGCGCAGCACGGTCAGCGTGGCGTCCAGGAAGGCCTCATGGTCCGGTATACGCAGGACCATTTCGGTCGGCCCGGTTGATTGCGGCGGCGCGTGGCACCCGCCAAGCGCGACCAGAAACGCCACCAAAACACCTGTGAAAGAAACGTGACGCATGCCGGGATGATAGGTCCGCCGCAGCGGATTGCAAGCGTGATGATATGGGCCTTTGCGGTGAGTAGGGGGGTCAGCGTAAGTGTCGGCCAGAAAGTGATGCGACTCCACAGAAGAATTAGAATAATGCTCTTGGAAGCTGTCGTGTCCCCCTTCGCGTCCCGTGTCGGCGTGTGCCGGTGCGGGACGCATTTTTTCTCCCCGCCGAGCGGACGAGGCTGCAAATAACTGTGCGGCCGACCCAGTACGCCAGGCGGTTCAGCCCGACTCGGTGTACAATGTACGCCGCGGCTCAGCGTTGGAGATGGGGCCATGATGAGTACATGTCGCAAGCAGGTCGGTCGCGGTCGTCTGATTGGGGGGATCATCCTGGTTAGCTGCGGCGTGTGGGCCGGGGTCGCGCTGCCGGCGGGTTGCGATTCGGTGCGGGGGCAGCAGGAGGCCGGCGAGTCAGCGGGTCAGCAAGGTGCACTGCCGGCGCCGACCGCGTCGCAGCCCACGGCTTCGCAGCCGGTGGTCCGGACCGCGGACGGGGAGTTGCGCTGGCACCGACCGCGCAGCAAAGAGCGGCGAGATGAGCGTGACCGACTGGTAGACCGCTACATCGCTGAGGCCGGTCCATTCTCGCCGGCGATTCACGACCAGCAGGTCACCAAAGCTCTGCGGGCGGTCCCGCGGCACAAGTTCGTTCCCCCAAATCGGCAGCGCAGCGCGTACGACGACACGCCGCTACCCATCGGCCACGGGCAGACCATCTCGCAGCCGTACATCGTCGCGCTGATGACCGACCTGCTGGAGCTCAAGCCGGGTCAGAAGGTGCTCGAGATCGGCACCGGCTCGGGCTATCAGGCCGCCGTTTTGACGGAGCTGACGCCCTACGTCTTCTCGATCGAGATCGTCGAGCCGTTGTACAAGCAGGTGGTGAAACGCTTCGAGCAGCTCGGCTACCGGACGGTAAAGACGAAGCAGGCCGACGGGTACGACGGTTGGGCGGAGCATGCTCCGTTCGACGCGATCATCGTGACGTGTGCGGCCGGGCACGTTCCGCCGCCGTTGTGGGACCAGCTCAAGCCGAACGGACGGCTGGTAATTCCGCTCGGGGGGGCGTACGACGTGCAGCGACTGCTGGTGCTGACCAAGCAGGCCGACGGCAGCCGTAAGAGCCGAAACGTCCTGCCCGTGCGCTTCGTGCCCATGACCGGCAAAAGCCAAGACTGATGAAGGCTGCGAGCGGCGTCCGCCCCTGTGGCACCGGTTTTCAACCGGTGGTTCGCCCCTCACCGGGGGTCATACTGGTTTCCGTCACGCTGATCAGCACCGCGCTGATCGCGTACGAAATCGTGCTGATGCGCCGGCTGCTGATCGAGCACTGGCACCACTTCGGGTATCTGGTCATCAGCGTCGCCCTGCTGGGGTTCGGAGCGAGCGGCACGCTTCTGGCGGTCTTCGAGCGCCAAGTGCGGCAGCGAACACTGGCTGCGCTGTGGTTATCCGCGGCCGGGCTGGCCTTGTCGCTTTCGCTGCTGCCCCGCGTTGTGGCGTGGCTGCCCATCACCGCGCGCTTCATTCCCCAGGATCTGTGGAGACAGGCCGGCTGGTGGTCGCTGTACTGGCTGGCGGCGGCCATCCCCTTCCTGCTGGGGGCCACCCACATCGGCGCGGCACTTATGACCGCGGGCCGCCACGTTGGACGCGTCTACGCGGTCAACCTGTTCGGCAGCGGCGTCGGTGCGCTGGTCGGCGGTCTGCTCGTTTCGCGCTGGCCCGTCGAGGCGGGGCTCTGGCCGGCGCTGGCGCTGGCGTGGGTGGCCGCAGGTATGCTCACCGCGGCGCGCGAGATAAACGCGCCGCGGTTCGGCCGGCTGGTTCGAACGGTGCTCGTGACTGCGCTCGTGGTCGGCGCGGTTATGCTCGAAGCGCGCTGGCCGCTCGTGCTCAACCCCGACGAGTTCAAGGATCTTACGCGCGTCAGACAACTGGAAGCACAGGGCGTGGCCCGGTGTGTCGCGCGCGCGGCCGATCCGCACGGCTACGTCGAAATCTACGAAAGCGACCTGTTCCACGACCTGCCGTTCCTTCACATCAGCGAGTCTCCACCGCCGATGCTCAGCATCCTGATCAACGGCGACGCGGCCGGATCGGTGCTGCGCATTCAGGATGCTTCGCAAGCCGGCGTGATGGACAGAACACTGATGGCCTTTCCATATCGACTGCTCGGTCCTGAGCCGCGTGTGCTACTGATCGGCGAAACGGGCGGGACCAACGTGTGGCTTGCCCGACGGCGCGCGGCGTCTGAAATCGTCGTCGTGCAACCCAACAGTGCCCTCACCGACCTGTTTCGCGGCCCTGCGCCGTTGGCCGACAGCACGGGAGACGTCTTCGAGGGCCCCGACGTCCACCTTGAGTCCGGCGACCCGCGTCAATTCCTGGCGTCAAACCGAACCACCGCCTTCGATCTGATCCAGATCGTCTCGCTCGAAGGCCTGGGGTTAGGCGGGGCTGGTATGCGCGGTCTGGCGGAAGACCACCTCGTAACCGTCGAGGGTTTCGCCGAGTGTCTTCAGGTGCTAGGCGACGCCGGCGCACTCGCGATTACGCGCGGCCTCCAGACCCCGCGGCGCGAGAACATCCGCCTGCTAGCCACGCTGACGGAAGCACTGGAACTGATCGGGATCGAGGAGCCTGTCCGGCACATCGTCCAGGTGCGTGACTATTTGGGCGCTTGCACCATAGCGCTGCGTTCGCCGCTGGATGACGAGTGTCGGGCGCGGTTGCGCAAGGCGACACACGAATTCAATCTCACACCTGTTTGGTATGACGGCTTGCCGATCCAGGAGGTCAACCAACCCGACACGCAGGAAGGTCCACCGGGCAGCGATATCGATTGGCTGCACTATGCGGCGCGCGAGATCTTCAGCGGCCGGCGCGAGGTGTTCTACGGTACCTGGCTCACTAACGTGCGACCGGTCCACGATGACAGCCCGTTCTTCTGGGACTTTTACAAGCCGGGGGCGGTCGCCGAGCTGCGCAGAGTGTACAAAGACTTGTGGCTGATGCGGGCGGAACTCGGACGACTGTTCCTGTATGCGTCGATGGTCATCGCCGGGGCGGCGGCGGTAATACTGATTCTCGTGCCACTGGCGTTGGCGCGGATGCGGGCCCGGATGATCGAGCGCCGCCGGCAAGACAGAAGGTGCGTCCAGACGCACCCTACACTGTGGACCGTTGTGTACTTCGGCGCGATCGGGCTCGCCTTCATGGCGATCGAGATGGCCTTGATCAGCCGGGCGATTCGCTCGCTCGGCGACCCGGTGATCGCCAGTGCACTGGTCATCGGCGGCATCCTGGTTGTCAGCGGGCTGGGAAGCCTGACGGGCCGACGCGTCCTGCGCGGGCGGCTGTGGCGACCGGCCACGGTCGTCGCAACACTGGGCGTCGTGGCAGCGCTGGTCGGCTGGAGCGCGTACGGTCAACAGCTCTGGACGACGTGGGGGCCGACGCTGCTCGGCGTGCTGGTTATCCCGCTGGCATACTGCATGGGCGTGCCCATGCCGAGCGGGATCGCGGCCCTCTCCACGCGCTCGCCCAGCCTGGTCCCCTGGGCGTGGGGCGTGAACGGGGTGGCGTCGGTCATCGGATCATCATTGGCAATCGTCGTGGCAATGGTCAGCGGCTATCGTTACGTTCTGGCGCTGGCCGCCGGGCTGTACGCCTTGGCGGCCCTGGCCGCGGTCCCGCTTGGACGAGATTCTGAGCCGGAAGCGGCGCCGAAGTAGCCCCACTACGCAAGACACGACACATAGGAGTCGAACACATGCGGTCGTCCGACTCATGTAACCCGCGACGGCGGCAACGTCATTCCGAAGGGACGCAGCGACTGAGGAATCTGGACCCAGTGTGCGTCCCGGCCAGATTCCTCGCTTCGCGCGGAATGACAAAAGGGCTGGCCGCTCTGATTGTGGTGTTACTGATCGCCAGCGGCCTCGTCGCTGGCGCCGCACAGATCGCCTCTGGCAGCTCCGTTCAAACCACGTCGCTCGAAACGCCGCCGCGTGGTTTCGATTTCCTCCACATGCGGCTCGAAGTGACCTTGACGCGCGCGGACATGAAGGCCCGGCGAATGCCAGGCCTCGTCACGTACCGCGTGCGACCCCGGACCGCGGACGACAAGACGGTGGCAACCCAGCCAACCGGGCCCAAGCAATTGCGCCTGAACGCCGTCGGGCTGGAGATCCAGCAGGTCGAGTTGGGACCCGAGTGGCGCGCAGCCAAGCACGAGACGGACGGCAAGCACCTGACGATCGAACTCGAGCGGGCGTACTTGCCGGGCGAGGAGTTCGCGGTGCGCATCCGCTATGTCGTCAGTCGTCCCCGGCGCGGGCTGTACTTCGTCTTGCCCGACGACGACGAGCCATGGACGGAGGCGGCCGAGCGCGACGTCGCGGTATACACGATGAGCGAGCCGTTAATGGCCCGCTACTGGCTGCCCTGCCACGATTGGCCGGACACACACTGGCCGTCGGACGTATTCATCACGGTTCCCAAGCCGTTCGCGGCGGTCTCGGTAGGCGAGCCGGTCGGCGATCCGGTTCCCGCCAAGACGAGGGTGGCTGCCGACGACGCGTCGTCCAGGCCAGCCGATGAATTGTGGACTTACCACTGGCGGCAGCCCTTTCCCATCGATCCCCACATGTTCGGCTTCGCGGTCGGTCAGTTCGTAACGGTGCGCTTCGACGCGTCGGAGCCGGCGGTTCTGGCGTACGTGCAGCCGGGGCGTGAGCAGGCGGCCCGCATCACTCTACGCCGTGTGCCACAGATGATCGATTATTACTCGAAGCTCACTGGCGTGGCTTATCCCTTGTCGCAGTACAGTCATGTTTCGGTTCCGAAGCACTTTCACGGCGGCATGGAGCACGTCGGCTTCAGCATGATCTCCCCGACGTTCCTCACGGCAGAGGAAGCGGAGGGGGGCGTCTACCGCGGCGGCATCGAGAGCAACTACATCGCGCACATGCTGGCGCATCAGTGGTTCGGCGGCTTGGTCAACTACCGGCACGTCAAAGAGGCCTGGCTCAACGAATGCTTCGGAACGTACCTGCATCAGCTCTGGCGCACGCAGGCGGATTCGTACGATGCGTTTCTGCACGACATGCACAACACCGGGCGGCGGATCGCGCGCACCGATCGGGTCGGTCGCGGCCGGCCACTCGTGCGCGATGACCTGGAGCGCCCCGGGGCGGTCTACGGCTACGACGGCGGGAAGGTCTACTGGAAGGGCGCCTGGGTGCTGCACATGCTGCGGCACCAACTCGGCGACGAGCTGTTCTGGAAGGCGGCGAACTTCTACCTGAAACAGCACCGCGGCGGCAGCGTCGTTACCAATGACCTGCAAGCCGCGTTCGAACACGTCGCCCAACGCGACCTCAAGCCGTTCTTCGACCAGTGGGTTCATCGCGGCGGCGTGCCCGAGCTGGCGGTGTCCTATCGCTGGGACGGCGACAATGGGCAGGCCGTCGTGGAGCTCGTTCAGACACAGACCGTCAACCAGCAGCACCCCGCCTTCGCGTTTCCGCTGGACCTGCACTTTCAAGTCGGCGAGCAGCAGCGGCGTGAAACGGTCCGGATCACGTCGCGGACGCACACATTCACCTTCACGTTCGACCAGCCGCCGACCGTGTTTTGCGTCGATCCCGACTGCGGGCTGCTCAAGAAGTTGAGGCAGACCAAGCCGCACGAGTTGTGGGTGGCCCAGATTCGACAGGGGCCGACCGCATTGTCGCGTTCGCTGGCGGTGACGCACGTGCGCGTAAGTGGACGAGAGACTCCCCTGACGCAGCTCGGGGCCGTCATCGCCGATCAACAGGAGTACTGGGCGCTGCGCGAGCAAGCCGCCAAAGCGCTGATCGGCGAGCAAGACCCGGTAGTGCTGGAGTATCTGCTGAAGGCCGAGCAGGCCGGGATTGACCACCCCCGCGTGTTGGTGGTGGTCGTCCGGGCCTTGGCGCGGTTCTCAAGCTCGTCCGAAGCCCACGCCGCCATGCTGCGATGTGCGCAGCACGAATACGTCAGCGCTCGGCTGGCCGCGCTGCGGGCCCTGAGCGAGTTTGAGCCCGATGTCCGCAGCTCGGAGACCATCGAAGTTCTGTTGTCGGCAGCCGGGTTCGACAACAGCCCGCGCGCACGACGAGCGGCCCTGCGAGGTCTGGCCCAGGTCGGCGACGAATCGGTCCTGCCGGCCCTGCGCGCGCTGGTCGAAGGCGAGCAAGACGACTCGGCGCGCGAGGCCGCGACAGCGGCCATCGAGGCAATCGAGGAACGCGTGTTACAGGAGTCGCCTTAGCGAGCAGCGGCCGGGACAGAGCCCCGGCCGCTACATTGCTTGTCGCCATTGTCTATCGGCGCACCAAGCCTGAAAATGGCTGGTGCGAGA
>JAUWXH010000265.1 GCA_030616465.1 Planctomycetota bacterium
GTACAGCAGCCCGACGATTGACAGCTGCACGATCACACAGAACATCGCCGACGGGAGCTACGCTCGCGGCGCCGCCGTCTACGTTAAGTGGGGCAACCCGACCATCACCAATTGCACAATCGCCGACAATACGGCCACATACGAGGGAGGGGGCATCTATTGTGCGTCGAGCGATCTGGTAATCGCCAGCTGCTCGATCAGTGGTAACGACGCGCACAAGGGGGGAGCCGTTTACTGCACCAGGAACCCAACGATCACCAACTGCGCGATCACGGGGAACACTGCGTACAGAGGGGGAGCGCTCTACTGTAGCGGTGCCAGCCCGGCGATCACCAATTGCACGATCGTGGGAAACGTGGCGAGCTACCAGGGCGGCGGTGTCTACTGCTACGGCTCCGCGGCCCCGACGATCGCTAACTGCATTCTGTGGGGTGACTCAGCGGCGCAGGGACCGGAGATCGCCCTGCGCAGCACGAATGACCCTTCGATACTGACCGTGTCCTACAGCGATGTTGAGGGCGGTGAGGCAGCGGCGTACGTCGAAGCCGGCTGCACCCTGAATTGGGGCGAGGGAAGCATCGACGCCGATCCCGCGTTCGCCTTTGCGGACGATCTGCATCTGATGCCCGCATCCCCGTGCATCGACGCCGGCACCAACGACCCTCCGGGGGGTTTGCCCCCGGAGGACCTCGACGGCAATGCCCGTCCGCTCGACGGCGACGGAGACTCGGTCGCGGTGGCGGATATGGGGCCGTACGAGTTCAATCCTGATGCACCCTCGATCGGTTGTTCACCGGCCGCGTTCGAGTTGTTGGTGCCCGAGGGCGGCCCGGACCCGGATGATCAGATCCTCTCGATCCGCAACTGCGGCGGCGGCATGCTTAAGTGGGAGATTACCGAGGAGTGTCCCTGGCTTGAGGCCGAGCCGCTAGGGGGCCAATCGGGCGGCGAGATCGACGAGGTAATCCTGAGCGTGAGCGGTGGCGGGCTGCCGCACGGCCAGTACCCCTGTGCGTTGGCGATTGTCGATCCCCAGGCCGTCAACTCTCCCCGCATGGTTCATGTCACGCTGTATGTCTACGGGACGCTGCACGTCCCGAGCGAGTACGCTGCCATTCAGGAGGCCATCGACAATGCCGTTGAAGGGGACACCGTATTGGTCGCCGACGGGACCTACACAGGGTCCGCCAACAAGAACCTCGACTTCGGCGGCAAAGCGATCACCGTCCGCAGCGAGAACGGGCCGGAGAACTGCATCATCGACTGCGAGGCCGATGGGCGGGGGTTTTACTTCCACAGGCACGAGAGCGGCGCCTCCGTTGTTGACGGGTTGACCATCACGAACGGCAATGTCCGCGAAGGCGCCGGCGTCCGCTGCCAAGGCAGGAGTAGCCCGACAATCACCGACTGTGCGATCACGGGGAATACCGCAGACTACCGTGGGGGTGGTATCTCCTGCGACAGCAGCAACCCGATCGTTAGGCACTGTAGCATCAGCGACAATGTGGCGCAGTACGGCGCCGGGATGCGCAACGCGAGGAGCTACCCGATACTGATTAACTGTACGTTCGCCGGAAACCTAGCGGATTCTGACGGCGCTGGGATCAGCAACGTATCCAGCAGCCCATTGCTGCTCAACTGCGTCTTCGGCCAAAACAATTCCGGCCACTATGGCGGGGCGATGTACAACTGGGATCGCAGCGCCCCGCTGCTGATCAACTGCACTTTCACCGGTAACTATGCGGACGATGGGTGCGGCGCCATCTATAGCGGCTATCATAGCAATCCCACATTGGCCAACTGCATCCTATGGGGCGACACACCGCCCGAGATCTATGTCTCATCCGCTGAGGCGGTAGTGACCTACAGCGATGTCCAAGGCGGCTGGCCGGGCGTGGGTAATATCGATGCCGATCCGTTGTTTGTCGATCCCGACGGGCCGGACGACGACCCTAATACCTGGGAAGACAACGACTACCACCTCTCGGCCGGCTCGCCGTGTATCGACGCCGGGTGCAACTGGAGTGTGCCGCCGGACGTCGCTGATCTCGACGAGGACGGCGACACGAGTGAGTACACGCCGTTCGACCTGGATAGCGAGGGGCGCTTCTTCGACGATCCCGATACGGTGGATACCGGCTGCGGCTGTCCGCCGGTCGTGGATATGGGTGCCTACGAGTTCGGCGAGACCGGCCCACAACCTTGCCCCGGTGACCTCAATTGCGACCGCGTGGTCGGTCACTCTGACCTTGCCATCCTGCTGGCGGCCTGGCACGCTTCCGACGAGGGCGACCTCGACTGTGACGGCGTGACAGGCCACTCGGACCTGGGCATCCTGCTGGCCCACTGGGGCGAGGGGTGCCCGTAATAGTGTGGGAGGCTCGCGGGCCAGGCGGCGTGACGAGCGACGCCTCCGGACGGCCGTTTCGTTCGCGACGCGACCCGAAGGCAGGTTAGCAGTTGCTCGAGCAGCCGTGTGGGGAGCTAGCCGCCGCCCGCTGTCGCTTGCTCTTCCTGGGTGGCCGCGTCGTCGCCCATCTGCACGACGGCGAACACGCCCTCGAGTACGCCGTCGAGGATGGAGCCGATCCCCTGCTGAATGCTGCTGGCCGCCGTGTCGCGGAACATCTTCAGGGCAGCCTCGTCGTCGCAGCCGACACAGAAACCCAGGGCCGCGAAGGCCAGTCCGATTCGTGCGCCTTGGGCGCAGATTCTGCGCTTGGTCTGGGACGTGCTCATCGGCTTCCTCCGTGCCGTGGTAGTCATAAACTCTGCACGCATCGTTGCTTTTCTATCGGCAGGCCGGCTCGCTCCGGCGCACGGTTATTGGATGGGGCAAGCTGCGTGCCGCCGGCGACGACCTCCCAGTCGATTCGCGCCCAGGCACCGAGCGACGCCGCGGTGAACGGGGCACGTGATTCCCGCTGCCACCTCTGGTACGCTTCTCGTTGCGCTGGCTCCACCAACCGCGGGAGCACGGTAGGCATGCTTGCCATCCGGTGGACAGAATCGGCGGACGAATACGAATCGCTGGCGCTTTGCCTGCGCGCTCTGCTGGCCGGCGGGCAACCCGACCCGCCGCCCTACGACGAGCTCGTCGCCGCACTGGGGCTCGGCTCGGCAATGACGGCGGCCCCGGGTGAATGCCTCGGTTGGTGGTGGACGTATGCCCGGGAGCTCGCTCTTCCGCAAGCGGCGGGGCTGTACGGCCTGCGCTTGCGCGGATTGCACCCGCCGCAGGCGTCCGCCGGGCTGGACCGGTCACCGGAATTCGCCCAGCACTTCGTTGATAGCTACGTCCCGCTGATCCGCGCGGCGCTGGCGCACGAGCAGCCGGTGCTCGCCTGGCGGGGCTGGCCGCGGCCTGCTGATCGGCACTGGGGCGTGCTGGTCGCTGCCGACGGCGACCAACTCAGCGGGTATACGCTCGGCTGCGAAGGGCGAACCGTAGGTCTGGCTGGACCGGCCCACCAGGTCTACGTGGTCGAGGAAGGCCGTCCGCCCCAGGTGACGCCCGCTTCGCCGGCCGCTCTGTTCCAGCAGAGCTGCCGGGCCGCGCTGACCTTCTCGAGAACGGGTTCGCCGGCCGGCATCGATGTGGAAACCGGAGAACAAGCGTACAAGCAGTGGCGTGAGGCGGTGATGCACCCGCCCGCCTGCCCGCTGTGCGGCGGGCGCTCGAACCACTGTGTGGCCCAGCTCGCGCACGTGCTGGTTTCCGCGCGTCGGCACCAGGCAGTCTGGCTGGAACGGCTTGCCGACGGACTGGACAATGGCCTGCGGGCGCAGGCGGAGCGTTGGGCCGCCGTTTCGCGGAGTGTGGCCGAGCGTTTGGAGCCGTACGAGTCCGAGCAGCCGACCAAGGCCGTGCTCGAATCGCCGCTCGGGCGCGAGCAGCTCGCACAGGCGATTGACGAGGTTGGTGCGCTCGAATCGCGACTCATTGAATCGCTGCCCGACGTCTAGCGCCAGGTTTATGACTCGCTGTGGGACACGACCGGCTGCTCGTCCGCCCGGATAACCGGAAGTGGTCTCACGGTAACGACGGAGACCGATGCCCAAAACGATTTCCAACATCGCACGCAGCCACCTGATGTGGGCGCTGACCGATGGGATCGGGCCCATCGTGTTTGCCCGCCTTCTGGTGCACTTTGGCGATGCGGAGACGGCACTGGGGCTCTCCGCCGGGCAGTTGCAGACGGTCAAAGGTATCGGCCGCGAGACGGTGGAAAGCATCGCGCGGAGCCGGGACGAGGCCAGGGTCGAGGCGGAGGTCGAAGCGGCGGCCGAGCACGGCCTGCGCATCATTTGCCAGGCCGACCCCGATTACCCCGAGGGACTCAAACGCATCGCCGACCCGCCCATCGTGCTCTAT
>JAUWXH010000343.1 GCA_030616465.1 Planctomycetota bacterium
GGTGCTCGGACGCATGACCGAGGTGGAGCTCAGCCGCATGCAGGCTACGGACGAGCTCGAAAACGCTCTTACGCAAGCCAAGCTCCACCGGATTCGCGACGAAATCTACGCCACCCAAATCAAGGGCGAAGCCGCCGTGGAACGCCTAATCGCTTCCGCTAAGGCCGAGCGTGAGCAGGAAGAAGCGATCTGCGATGCGGCAGAGGTCGCCGTACGTGCCCACGCGGATGTTACCACCGCCAACGCGGTCGCCCACCGTCAGATTGCCGGTGCGCGCGAACAGGCCGTCAAGGCCGTGTTCAACGCCCGGCTGGCGCAAGTGACGGCCGGACGCGTTCGCGAGGCAGCATCCGCCTACCTGGACGAGTCTTTCCGGCGCGCCAACCTCGATACTGCCCTGGCACAGGCGCGCGCCGCGCGGGAGGACAGCAATCTGCGTCTCGCCCAGCTGTTCAAGCAGCAACAGTTCTTGCAGCAAACTGCTCTGCAGGACTGGGACGCGCGGTTGGCCAAGCGTCGTGGACCCGACTACACTCAGGTGGGCGAAACCAAGAAGCCTGCTACGGACGTGACCCCCAGCGGGGGATCCTTGAAGCCGTAGCCAAACTGCGGCGCGTAGGCAGAAGGGCTGGCAGCCCGGCGAGTACGCGATCGCGCGGCTCGTCGGGCTGTTCGTGTCCGGACACGGCGGCGTGAACGCCGGAGCATCTCACGACGATGTCCCGCCCCCATCAGAATGTTCTCGGGCTAATGGATCGCTGGCCTTGGCCAGCGGCGTAAATGGCGGCAGGCTAAACACGACCCGCTCAACCGGCGCGCCCATCTCTTGGCGATCGGTGATGCCGAGCTCTTCGAGCCGGCCGAGCACCGCCTGGACGACGTCTTCCGGTGCGCTCGCGCCGGAGGTCACCCCGACGCATGTCACGCCCACCAGCCATTGCGCATCGATGTCGTTCGGCCCATCGATCAGGTGCGAGCGGACGCCGCGGGCTTGGGCCACCTCGGTGAGTCGGCGTGAGTTGGACGAGTTCTGCGACCCGACCACCAGCAGCAGGTCGATGCATCCCGCGAGGTCTTTGACCGCGTTCTGGCGATTCTGCGTGGCGTAGCAGATGTCATCGCTGGGCGGCCGCTCCAACTGCGGAAAACGCGCCCGCAGGGCCGCGACGATCTCCTGCGTGTCGTCCCGGCTCAGCGTGGTCTGCGTCAGGACGACGCCCTTTTGTCCTGCCGGAAGCTCGAGCCGCCGCGCGTCGTCGCGATTCTCCACCAGCACCGTCGCCTCGGGGGCCTGACCCATGGTGCCGATGACTTCGTCGTGCCCGGCATGGCCGATCAGAATGATGCGATAGCCGCCGCGCACGTAGCGCTGCACCTCCTTGTGTACCCTGGTTACCAGCGGACAGGTGGCGTCGATCAGCCGCAGCCGACGTCGCCGAGCCTCGCTGTATACCTCCGGCGGCGAACCGTGGGCCGAAAGAATGGCTACCGCTTCAGCCGGAACCTCCTCCAGCTCGTCAACGAAGACTGCCCCCTGCTCTCGCAGGCGCTGCACGACGTGCGAGTTGTGTACGATTTCCTTGCGGACGTAGACCGGCGCGCCGTAGCGCTCCAGCGCCAGCTCGACGACGCGGATGGCCCGCTCGACCCCGGCACAAAAGCCCCGTGGTTTGGCAATCAGCGCTTGCATCCCGGTTGCCCACAAACGCGCGGCAGCGCAACCCCCTTGGAATTATAGCACACTCGCGCGACGGGCTTACTCGACGCTCACGAACTTGCGGATGTTGCGCTCCAGCTCATCGACGGTGTACTTGCGCGACAGGTCGATCGGCAGGAACACCCCGTGGGCATGGTCGCTGGCCAGGATGAGCAGCCGACCGACTCTTGCATACCCGTCTTCCTGCGGCGTGTGGCCGATCAGGAACGCCTCGACGCCCCAGCGCTGGGCCAGGTACTCCACCGCGTCGGCGGAGTGGAACCGGCCCCAGACGAGCGAATAGGCGGAGCCGCCCGGCGCGAGGTCATCCGCGGTCGGCTCGCGCTCGAAGACGGCCTCGTCGAAGACGTCGAACGCCAGCGGATCGGGCAAGCTGTGGCACATGAACACGCCGTTGGCCGTTCGCGCCGCAAGCGGCAGTGAGGCAAAATATTTGTACACGGCGGCCAGCACTGTCTCGGCCTGAGCCCCATAGCGCAGGGCCACGCCCTGCTCGAAGTCGCGCAGGACGGAGCGCCCGCCCTTGGTGATTTCCTGTCCGCGTAGCTGGGCCAGCTCGTGGTTGGACTGGAGGAGGAAGACGTTGTCGGGGAACTGGCACTTCCACGCCGCCACCTGCACCAGCAGGTCGATCGACAGATCGGGCTGGTCGGACGCCTCCGGCTCCTGGTGAATCAACTCGTGTAGGATGACGCTGCGTCCGGGGCTGCGCTCCAGGGCGCAGAACCGCTGCAACTTCTCGAAGTTGCCCAGATGCCCGTGCATGTCCCCGGTCATCACGACCTGCCCGGCCGAGCCGAACGTCAGCAGCGACCCCGTCCGGTTGGGGTCCTCGCGGCTGAGTTGGGCGGCCTCGTGCAGGTGGCCACAAGCCGTCTCGGCGACTGTCACGTCGATCACGTCATCCTCATTCGTCCCGGGAACACTGCGACTAAACACTCTACGGTAAACCGACCAGCGACGTCAAAGTCGTATAGCAGCCACGTTACGGCTCTAACCCGGTCGAGTTGGCGGGGTCCTGCTTTCGCTCCCGCAGGTGCTGGACAAGTTCGAGGCGGGAGATAACCTCGCGCATATCGCGCGGCCGGTCGGCCGCGGCGGCCTCGCAACAATCCATGATCAGCCGAGACAACGGCAGCGGTACCTGCGGGTCAACCTCGTGCGGCGGATCATTGCCGCGTTGCGCGTCGAGGGTGATTTTCTTGGCGGCGGCCGGGGCCGCGGGCATGACCGTCTTGAACCACTTGCCCGTCACCACCCAGTACATGGTCGCGCCGAAGTTGTACACGTCGGTCCGCTGATCCAGCGGCTCGAGCCGCACCTGCTCCGGTGCGATGTAGTCCGGCGTGCCCTGGATGCGGTCCTTTTTGTGTCCGGCCGGACAGCTCTGCCCGAAATCGATGATCTTCAACCCCCCGTTGCTCGTGAGCAGGATGTTGTTGGGCTTGATGTCCGCGTGCACGTAGCCGCGGCAGTGCACGGCGTGCAGCCCCTCGGCGACCTTCAGGAAGATGGCGATCTTCTCGTCGAGCTGCGCAGGGCAGTGCTCTTCCAGCCGTTCGCCGTCCACGTACTCCATGATCAGGAACAGCTCGCGCGTCTTGAGCCACTTGCGGACGCGGATCAGGTCGTAACAGCGACGCAGATAAGGGTGTTCGAGCTGGTGGGCCACCTCGAACTCGTTCTCGGCCTGCTGGATGAAGCGGTCGTCGCGCGGGCCGTGGCGGACAACGTGCTTGATCGCCACCTTCCGCCGCGTGGACCGCTCCAGCGCCAAGCTGATCGCGGCGCCGGCACCGCGTCCGAGGCGGTTGACGATCTCGTAGCCGGGCAGTTGCGGA